>NZ_JAMYOC010000013.1:0-185007 GCF_040319475.1 Mesorhizobium sp. M0904
CTTTCCTGAAGATAGCAGCTGCGCAAAAACTGCACCTTTAGCGAGCCCTTATCTATGCGCGCCTGGGTTGCCAAACCAGTCTTCCTCGCGCGCGTTTTCTCACCAGCGCAGTTGTCGGCGGCAGGGGTGCGATCGAAGTGTTCCCATCGTGATTTGATCCCATGTGTCTATGATGCGATGAGAACTTGTTTCCATGTTAACATGGAAACATCAACCCTCTGATGCGGTAGTCGGAAATGCGCAGTCGATGGGCCACGGACCCCTTCTTTCCTGAAGATAGCAGCTGCGCAAAAACTGCACCTTTAGCGAGCCCTTATCTATGCGCGCCTGGGTTGCCAAACCAGTCTTCCCCGTTGACTATGTCCCCATGTTTCGACCGTGATTTTGTTTCATGTATCCATGATGACTTGTTTCCATGTTAACATGGAAACAAGAAAACAACACCGGAAGGAGGCCCCATGATCATCTCCGCCGCGATCCCGAAGGGCGGCACTGGCAAATCGACGATGCTGCGCACCCTCGCATCCGTCGCGCTGCATAGGGGCTATTCGGTCACTCTTATCGACGGCGACCGGCGGCAGAACATGAACCGCTGGTTCCAGATGCTGGGCGAAGCTGGCAATCGTCCTGACAGGCTCCAGATGGTGAGCGCGATGACCCCGCAGGAAATCCTCCGCGCCGCAGCCACTCACAACGGTGAACGCTCGGTCGTCTTGATCGATACGGAAGGCACCACAAACGATAACCTCATGGCCGGGCTCTTCGCCGCCGATATTGTCGTCGTGCCGGTCTATTTTGCCCTCGACGATGTGACCGCCGCCATCCAGATCACCGACCACTATATTCCGCTGGCGGTCGAGAGCCGGGGTAGACCGCTGCCTGCGATATTCGTGCTGACCAAGCAGACCATCATCGATGGCAGAGCACGAGCCCTGACCGAACTGCGTGCCATCATCCAGGCCAATGGCACGCCCATTGCAGAACACGTCCTGCATAATCGCGTTGCCTACCGCGACCTTCAGACCGGGCAGACCCTTTACAGCCCCGAGGTGCCTGACGCGAAGGCGATTGCCGAGAGCGAAGGGGTCTTTGACGACCTTCTGCAAACCTTCATCGAAGCCACAAGGAACGCGGCATGAGTGAAGAAACCGCACCGAAACCCGGTGACGACAAGAAAGCCCGCATGATGAAGGCGATCTCTACGCAGCCGCCCGCGCTGCCGAGCATGTTCATCCCACCGAAGGCCGAGCCGTCAGGGATCAAGGAGCAAGCTGCGCCACAGATGCAGGAGCCGACAAAGCCGTCCCCGGCAGTCGGGCCCGATTTCCGCAAGCTGCTGCGGCAGGGTCAGAAAAAGGACCCCATTGCCGGAAAGAAGATCCGCGAGGAGGAGATGATCCGCTGCGGCTACTATCTGACGGCCGTGGAGCAGCGGCAGTTCAAGTTGCTGGCGATCAGCAACGGGCACAGCATGACCGAACTGCTGCGAAAGGCTGTCCAGGACTATATCCGCATTTATAAACACAAACTGCCGAAGGAATAATCGGCGGTTTGGAGTGCTGTCGCATACTGTAGCGGGTGATGTTCGTGGCTCTTTTGCGACGCGCAAAAAAAGGGCCCTCAACGGAACACTCCGTCGCGGGCCCCGAGACGTGATTGCCTACTTGGGTTGGTTGAGGTGTTTCAGCACCTGGCCGAGGATTGTGTCTCGCACCGGACGCCCGCTGGCTGCCGCTTTGTCGTCGACCAGCTTTGCGGCCAGTTTGGGCGACAGCGGCATGAAGTCGTAGCCTTGTGAGATGGCTGCGCGGCGAAGATCCTCAAGCGTTTCGAACGCGCGATCGTGGGTGCCGAGCCAAAGACCGGGCTCATCGGTTTCTTCGTGCGGGAACGCCTGCAGGAAGTAGGTCCGAAGTGGTGGATCGTAGCCGATGACAGCGTCTGGGTCCGAGCGGCCCTGTCCGGTGACGGTGCCAGTGACAGTGATGGTGTAGCGGCTCATTGCAAGCTCGTTTTGCCGGTGGGGAGCCGGCCCGTTGCGGGGGCGGCCACCGATGCCTCACTGGGGGTTGTTCCAGAGGATGACCTTCTTGTTTTCCTCGCCACCCGGGGCGGGAGCGAGATTGCCGAAGATGACGCCGATCTCGGGGGCCTCCAGCTTGACCGAGAGGTATTCCTCGCCCGAACGCTGGGAGATGCGGTGCCAGCCGGCTCCGATCTCGAAGCCCGTGCGCTTGTTGACGATCCGGTAGTCGGGGGCGTCCTCGCGCGACTTGTTGGTGTTCGGGATAAGGGTGATCGGGGCATTGACCCGGAGCGTTGCAAAGACGCCTTCCATCGAGCCGTCGGCCTTGGTGGTGAGGTTTGCGATCGTGGTGGCCATGGTAGTTCTCCTTCGGTTGCATCGGGACCATTCCCGATGGCGCCAAAGGAGAGGGCCGTCCTGCTGCGGTCATCTCGGCGAAAATTCTGGAAAATTCTATTTGCCGAAAAATTGCGGGCAGGTCCTTCGCCTGCCCGCAGACAAAAACAGAAATCGAATTTTCCTGAATATTCGCCGAGTGTACCCCCAACGGGGGTTGACCGCACAAAGCAGGCGGTCGTCTACAAAGGCGACATGAAACGGGAATGGCCCCGGATGCGACCGAAGGAAAAGAACTCAGGCCACCATCGCTAGATCGCCGACGCAACGCTGCCGGATCGCAGGAACATGCTGCAGCCTCTCGGGTCATATCGTCGGCATTGCCAACACATCGAACAGCAGCCCGGCGCGTGACCGCCTTGCGTGTTCGGTATGGCGGCATAGCAGTTTCGAGATCGGGGCCGGCTGGCAGCGGCCTTCACGCCCCTCGGGGACGATACCGCGCAGTCAGGTTGGATGACCCGGCAAGCCAGGATGTTGTTCGGCACGCTTGCACCCGCTTCAGAGGCGAGACGGGTCAAGATGATCATCCGCACAACGCCCCGCGGCTCTGCGCGTGGACCGGTTTCGAAAGGGGCCGGCTCCGTCCGCTCATACAAGTGGATTAGGCGGCGAGGAGCCGGATCAACATATCGGATTGAACCCGTCGGGCTGTCGGCAGGACCGCATCCATCATCCTGGCAACGTTAGACGCTCCTCCGGCATCATGCGGGCTTCGGCTTGGCGGCGAATGTCCGAACCGGCATGGCCGAGCATGGCGCACCAGTCCTCTACATTGTACGTCGTCGCCATCCGGCCCCTGGCCAGATCGTAAATGACGCACGGCTTGTTCGCGATGGCGAGCCGAAGCACGTTGACGGCCGTACCGGGTGATGCGCGGTCCCAGACCATCATGCCAAAGTCGGCGCGCCGCGCCATCTCCCGGTCCTTGGCGGCGTCGTTCCAAGATCCATGAGTGCCTCCAGGTGACGGGACATGGTAGGCGGCCCAGTCGCCCAGATTGTTGTGGGGTTCCTTGCCGGCATGGAAGACCCCGACATGCTCGTACTTGTAGCCCGCGAGCAGGCCCTGCGCCTCGGCATCGGCTCCCGACGCGTCGCCGACCAGCACGCCGTGCTCGGCAGCAACGATTGCGCCGATGCGAGCGATGGCAGGTTCCGGCAGCTCGAATATCTCGCGTGATCCACCTATGAATATCATCGACCGGGTGACTTTCCCTTCTCTCCCGCGTCCCCCGCCCCGCGCCGGCCGCCCTCTCCCGCTCGCCCTGCGCGAGGGATCGTCACCCGAAGGCCGAGACGGCAAAGCCGGCTCGGGAAGCGGCGGGACGCCGCGACGAGAGCCCGGCCGGCCGCAGGCCGGCGCGCCCGGATCCTGCAGCTGCCGGAGGCGCTACGCGCATCTGGCTAGTGGCGCTTCGCGCCTGGAGCTAGTGGTCTTTGTCGGGCCAGCCAGAGGCTCACGTCCTGGATCGAGCGCATGGCCGCGAAAGAGGACGTCAATCCAGACGGCTGACGCGGCGGCCCTCGCTGCGCGCTTCGATAAAGGCGCCTGCGATCTTCATCATGAATGCCTTGCTGAAACGACCGAGGGGCTTACCGCCGGATTCGATGTACCAGGAGCGTTTGGCAATATCGTAGTTGTATTCGTCAACCACGATCCAGCAGCGTTTGAGATCGGTCAGACCGGCGCGGCGGCACTCGATAGCGGAGACTTCCAAACCGACCCGATCGCTGGTCGGTGGCTGGGTGGTTATCGCCAGGAGCGCGAGATGGGTCAGGCCATCTCTTGCGCCACGGACAGCTATGACACGGCCTTCCGTTTCGCCGCGTTCGTGTTGCCATGACCAAAGATACGGGTAAGAGATCACCTGACCAGGCAGATATCTACCGCTCATCATCGTATCCTTCCCCGCGCGCCAATCGGTCGATCTCGGCGGCGAAGAGTTCCGTGTGTTCCTCCGGCATCTCGGAGACATGGTATGCGCGGCGGGGATCGCCGCCGATGCGCATCCGTTCGTAGTGCTCGTAACTCATCAGCACGAACCGGGGTTTCCGGTGCTTGGTGAGAATAACGGGTTCGCGGCTGGCAACGTCGGTGACGTCGCCAACCTGCTTGTTGAGATCCCCCGTCGTGAACTGGCGCATGTCTGGACTCCTTGATCAGCCTCCATATTATCTGGATTTTCTGGATTTGCAAGAAAACGGCGCTCACGCGCCGCCCTCCGCGAACCGCCAGACGGGGATGCCGAGCCTGCGGGCCTTGTCGGCGAGGTTATCGGTGATGCCGGAGCCGGGAAAGACGATCAGGCCGTAGGGCATGACCGAGAGGAGCTGGTCGTTGCGGCGGAACGGAGCCGCCTTGGCGTATCGGTTCCAGTCCGGCTTGAAGGCGATCTGGGTGACCTTGCGGTTCTCGGCCCAGCAAGCGGCGATGCGCTCGGCGCCGCGCGGGCTGCCGCCGTGGAGCAGGACCATGTCGGGATGCTTTTCGCGGACCTTGTCGAGCGCGTCCCAGATCCGGTCGTGATCGTTGCAGTCGAGGCCGCCGGCGAAGGCGATCTTGGTGCCGGCCGGAACGAGCACCTCGGTTTCGGCGTGGCGGCGGGCGGCGAGGAAGTCTCTGGAGTCGATCACCGCCGCTGTCATCGCCTGGTGGGTGACCTTGGAGCCGGTGCGCGGCCGCCATGCCGATCCGGTCTGCGCCTCGTAGAGGTCGGCGGCCTCATCGCGCATGATTTCGAGCACGTTGCGGCGCTCGATGTAGGTGATGCCTTCCGCGGTCAGCCGTTCCAGCTCGACCGACTTCACCTCGGAACCGTCCTGTTCCTGCTGACTCGAACGCTGCGCCTCCTCATTGCGGTCGAGGCTGCGGGCGACGCGCTCGGCGGCGCGGTGGAAGACGTTTGCGAACGACCAGAGCAGGTCGTCGAGATCGGGTTCGAGCCTGGTGTCCCCGAGCATGCCGGCGAAGGTTTCTACGATCCCGGCGAGGCCGGCCCGGATCACCTCGTCGTCGGGAAGCGGCCGAGGGTCAGGTTCGTCCTGATGCGGGCGATGGCCGTACATCTGCAGTTCGAGGATGACGCGGTCGGTCGGCGAGGAGGCGTGGTAGGGCTCGTAGGCGTCGTCGAAAGCAGGCTCGTAGGTCATGGCGTGTCTCCATCGGTTGTGGCCGCGCCTATCGCGGCCTGACAGCGCATCCCGGCCGCGCCGCGGGCGCGGTCGCCCCGAAGGCCGGAGCGCGAGCGGAGGACGGCGCAGCCGTTGCGGCCGTGGCCGTGGGGTGGCAGGGGTCGCCTCTCGGGCAGGCCGCGGGCGCGGCCTCTGCGGTGGACCGCCGCCACGCCCTGCAGGCTATCCGGCGACGCCGCCCCTGCCCGCCTGCCGGCCCGAAGCGTTCATCCGGGCGGCAGGAAGAGACGGACATCCTCCGGGACGAGCTGATCGCTGAGCCATGCCGCGAGATGGGCCGGGCCGAGATGGCGCAGATCGTCGTTGAAGTCGCCGAGCTGCGGCCGCAACACCAGGGCGAGGATCCCGGCCTCGCCTGCGCGTTGGCTGAGACGTTCGATGCCGTGCCGACCGGCGGCGTCGGCATCGGCTGCGACGTAGAGGCGGCGGCAGCTTGGCGGAAGCCTCAGGCCGGCAAGGTGATTGGCCGAGGTGGCGGCGGCCACCGGCAGCACCGGCATCACAGTCCTGAGCGACGCCATCGTCTCGAGGCCCTCGCCGGCGGCCATGACCGGGACGGGCGCACCAGGCTCAAGGCCAAGCCAGATGGCGTTGCCAAAGAGATGACCCAGTGAGCGGCGTGGATCCGCGAGTTGCGCCTTGCCGTCCCCAGAAGGATCGAGCCAAGTGCGCTGCAGGCCTGTAATCTGACCATCAAGGCTCGTCACTGCGGCGATCAGGGCAGGAAGCGCCTGCGTCTCGCCCGATACGAGATCCCTGTAGTAGCAGCCGGGATGGAAACGTAGCGCGCGCTCATGCGCGGAGAGCAGAATGCCGCGGCCAGCGAGGTATCGTTCGGCCAGCGTGCCAGCGATCGGCTGCGACATGGCGAACAGGCGACGCGCGGCGTCGGGAGAGCCGCGTGCCGCGGCAAGTTGGCGCTGCGCGCCAAGGGGCTGGGGCGGGGGCTGGGGCGGTGGCAGCGGCATGGAGAGGAAGCGACGTGCTTCATCCGCGACCTCGCGGAAGTCGACCAGGCCACAGCTCTGCTCGATGACGTCGAGCAGGTCGCCATATTCCCCCGACGACTCGTCGGTCCATTTTCCGGCTGCCTTGCTGCCAACCGCCTTGAGCCGCACATGCATGGAACGGCCGCGCGTGTTGCGGACATCGCCGACCATCCAGTAATTGCCGGAGCGACGGCCGTTGGAGAGATATTCGCGGCACACCGCCTCGGCATGTTCGCCAAGGCGGCGTGCCAGCTCGGAGGGCGAGACGGTCATGATCGTCTCCCCTCACGCCGCTGCCGCGCGGTCGGTGACGCCGACCAGTGCGTGGCGGTCGAGGAGCCCGGCGAGGATGGACGGTCCTTGCTCGCTCGTCGGGATGAACAGCCGGAGCTTCCAGGAAATGATCTCGGAGATCAGGCCTAGCGCCTTCAGCCGGGGAACAAAAGCGTCGGTAAAGCCGATCAGCTCGATACGGTGGTCGTTCATGACCCGACTGCGGCGCAGAATCAGGCCATCGGCGAGTTGCAGCCCAATCCGACCGTCGACAAGCCCGGTCCAGGCATCTTCCGGCGCGAACTTGGGTACATCATCGAGCCCGAGATTGCGGAACATGGTCGCGACAAGCGTCGGCGCGATGTGACGGCCGATGATGCGTTCGCCGGCATCGGTCTGGATCCGGTAGACCTGACAATCATGGTCTGGCAGCCGACGCCAGATCGGCAATAGCAAACCCGTCACGATGTGAAAGGTGCTGGTGGTGAACTCCGGGACGGCGGCGACTTCCGAGTCCCACAGCTCGCAGAACAATTTCCGGTCGGCGGGCTGCCAGAGTGTTTCGGCAAGTGCGTCGAGGCCGAAGCGCAGCTCGTCCGTCGGCCGCAGCAGGCGCGCGCGATGCTCGACGGTTCCGTCGTCGAGCATCAGGCTCGCCGTCGGCAGCCGGATCGCCGCGCGGCTCGACCGTGTGTTCACCAACAGAACCGATTGGGGCTCCGCCCGGACGATGGCCAGCGCGTCGACGAGGCCGAGCGGCCGGATACGGTCCTTGCGCGCGACGGTGAGCACATGTGACTGCGCGCCGGAGACTGGATGGGTATAGACGGTCCTACGATCGGTGACGACGATGCTCTCCGCCGTGATCGTCTCCAGACCCTTGTCATAATTGCCGGCGGCTATGGCGCCTTCTATTCTTCCCGCCATCAACTGCTCGAACACCTCGAACAGCAGGGTCTGGGTCTCGATGCGCAGCGCCAGCAGGCGATTGAGCCAGGTCGTGATCGGCGGCAGCTCGTCGCGCAACCCGCCCTCGTCCGTCGTCAAAGACAGCCCGGTCACGGTCTCGAAGGTCGCGAGCGAGCAGCCCTCGATCTTGCCTTGGTGCAGCAGCATATAGAATTGGCGAAGTGCGGCCCGTGCATAGGGGCTTTCCAGATTGTCCTCGGCACGGAACAGCCCCGCCCCACCGGTCTGGCGCTGGCCACGCGTGATCGCGCCCAGCGTGTCGAGCCGTCGTGCGATGGTCGACAGGAAGCGCTTGCCGGCTTTCACGTTGGCGGCCATCGGCCGGAACAACGGCGGTTGCTTCTGATTTGTGCGGTGGGTCCGTCCGAGACCCTGGATGGCGTTGTCGGCGCGCCAGCCGGCCTCGAGCAGATAGTGTTTGCGCAGCCTCTGGTTCCTGACCCCGAGATCGGCGTGATAGGAGCGGCCGGTGCCGCCGGCGTCGGAAAAGATCAGTACGCGCTTATCGTCATCCATAAAACTCTGGGTTTCGGCGAGGTTGGCCGAGGCCGGCCGGTTTTCCACGGCCAGCCGGTCGATGCCGTCGCGGCCGGTTTTCTTCACGATGCGCCGCGAGCGGCCGGTCACCTCGGCGACGGTGTCTATGCCGAAATGATGGATGATCTGGTCGAGCGCGCTGGCGACCGGCGGCAGCGATGCAAGTTTTTCGATCATCTCGTCGCGCCGGCGAACCGCCTCGCGGCACTGGACCGGGTTGCCATCTTCGTCGTGAACGGGCCGCGAATAGACATTGCCTTCAGCGTCCGAATATTCTTCAAACAGCTGGGTGGGGAAGGAGTGCATCAAATACCCGCCGACGTACTCGCGCGGCGTCACGTCGACATGCAGATCCGACCATTCCTCTGTTGGGATCTCGGCAAGCCGCCGTTCCATCAGCGCTTCGCCGGTCGAGACGATCTGCACGACTGCCGCATGCCCGTCGGCGAGGTCCTGCTCGATCGCGCCGATGAGCGTCGGCGTCATCATCGAGGTGATGAGATGGCTGAAGAAGCGTTGCTTGGTGCTCTCGAAGGCTGAGCGCGCCGCCGATTTTGCGCTGCGGTTCAGCGTGCCGGACTCACTGGTAATGTTGGCCGCATCGAGTGCGGCGGTCAGGTTGTTGTGGATGACCTGGAAGGCGTCCGCATAGGCGTTGTAAATGCGGATCTGTTCGTCGGTCAGCGCGTGCTCGAGAAGGTCGTATTCGACACCGTCATAGGAAAGCGAACGCGCCGCATAGAGGCCGAGCGACTTGAGATCGCGGGCGAGCACTTCCATCGCCGCGACACCGCCGTCCTCGATCGCGGCGACGAATTCGGCGCGGTTGGCGAATGGAAAATCCTCGCTGCCCCAGATGCCGAGACGTTGGGCATAGGCGAGGTTCTCGACGGCGGTCGCACCGGTCGCGGAGACGTAGACAACGCGGGCGTCGGGCAGCGCGTGCTGCAGCCGCAGTCCCGCCTTGCCCTGCTGCGAGGGCGCGACGTCGCCGCGCTCGCTTTTGCCGCCAGCGGCATTGGCCATGGCGTGGGCCTCGTCAAAGACGATGACGCCATCAAAAGATTTTTTCACCCCCGACGGGTTTTCTCCAATCCCTGTCTGGCTTTCTTTAATCCCCGTCAGGCTTTCGGCCCTTCCCGTGTCTTGTCCAACCCAGTCGAGGATCTGGGCGATCCGGGATTTCTTGTCCTCCCGTTCCTGCGAGCGCAGGGTTGCGTAGGTCGTGAACAGGATGCCCTCGGCAAGGCGGATCGGCGTGCCCTGCCGATAGCGCGAGAGTGGCTGCACGAGGAGTTTTTCCTGGCCAAGGGCTGCCCAATCGCGCTGGGCGTCTTCAAGCAATTTGTCCGACTTGGAGATCCAGATCGCACGGCGGCGACCCTGCAGCCAATTGTCGAGGATGATGGCTGCGACTTGCCGTCCCTTGCCGCAGCCGGTTCCGTCACCCAAAAACCATCCACGGCGGAAGCGGACAGCGTTCGCAGCACCTTCTGACGCGGCCGAGACGACATCGCAGGTCCCGTCAACCGTCCAGGCGCCGGTGAGATGGCCACAATGGGCTTCGCCGGCATAGATGACGCTTTCGAGCTGGGCGTCCGACAGCAGGCCCTCGTCGATGATCGCATCAGGAAGAAGCGGCCGATAGGAAGGTTTTGGCGGCGCGACGGCGGCCATTGCGGCCGACTGCACGAGCGGCGTTGGATGCGGCTTTGCGCGGGGAATGTCGATCGACTGGAGCGCATATGGTTCGTAGATCGTATCGGTGAGCCGGCCGCCCTCTTCTGGCATCCAGTCGCGCAGTTCATAGGTGAGGGGGACAGCCGGCGTGCTGTTTGCCATGACCTGGCGGGCGGGCTTCGCCCGCGCAATCGGGCGGACCGATTGGATGGCCTTCGGAGCAGCCGTTGAGACACCCAGGGGTGCGGCTCTCGCTCCAGATCGGGCACCCATGTGCATGGCGGCATTGCGCACGATGACGTTGGCCAATGCACCGATCGAGTTCGGAAAGCCGCCCGGTGTGCGGGGCGGCAGATCCGTGATCCAGGAGAGCAGCGTTTCGACATCCGTGGCCTTGCCGGAGGATGGGATGAAGCCGGTCGGGTCGGCGGCCGGTACCTTGTCGATGATTGTCAGGCGGGTCTCGGCCGTCGTCCCATGGCGCGCGTAGACACAGCCGTCGATCGCTGCGGTGAAAATGACGGTGCCCTGCTGCTGCAGGCGTTCGAAGGCGGGCCGCCACTTGGGATTTTCCGGAGACAGCCCGGTGCCGGTGATGGCGACCAGGCGCCCGCGCGGACGCAGCCGTGCGAATGCGGAAGAAAGGTGCCGCCATGCCGCATCGGCGACATGGCCGTCGACATAGGCGCCGACGCTGAAGGGTGGATTCATCAGCACGACGGACGGCTCCATGGCCGCGTCGAGATGATCGTCGATATGGGCGGCGTCGTGCCGCGAGACTGGGACCCCGGGAAACAGCAGGCCGAGGAGATCGGCCCGCGTCGCGGCAAGCTCGTTGAGGGCGATCGAGGCGCGCGCCATCTCGGCATGGACGGCGAGCAGACCGGTGCCGGCCGAGGGTTCGAGAACGAGGTCGCAAGATGCGATCGCCGCGGCGTGCGCCGTGACGAAGGCCAGCGGCAAGGGCGTCGACAGTTGCTGCATGGCCTGGCTCTCGTCCGACCGTCGCGTATGGGTGGGAAGAAGGTCAACGATGCGCTTGATCATCGCCAGCGTTGCCTGCGGCGTGGTGGACCGGGACAGGATCGCCGGGCCGAACCGGCGCAAGAACAGCACCTGGGCAACTTCGAGCGCCTCATAGGCGTCCTTCCAGACCCAGAACCCTTGCGCATCGCTGCCGCCAAAACTTGTCGTCATGGCGGTACGCAGTGCGGCGGTGGTGACAGGCTTGCCCTGTTCCAGGAAAGGCAAAAGCAGCGTTGCCGCTTGATAGATTGCCTGGGCGGTGTCGATGGAGGCCGGCGTCAGCGCGGCGAGGGAACCGGCCGTACGTGCGACGGTTGAGGTGGTCGAAACAATGTTCATGGAAATGTCCTTCGCGAGAGGGGAGTGGCGCCCGCGCCGGCACTCTCTCCGCGCCAGCCGAGCCGCACTCCTCCCGGCTCCCCTCTGCCTCCAGCGCCGATGCACCAAAGGGGTTGCACTCAGCGCAAACCCATGACTTGAATGCGCGCACAGGGATGCGGCGGCGACCTGGAGCTGCGGAGGTGATGCGACGGTTCAGAATTGGCAGTGCGGTCTACGAGGACGGAGCGCCTGACCTGCAGGCGGCTCTGGCGAACGCATATGCCCGCACCGAGCGTCCGCTATGCCTGTGCCGCGAGCCGGGCTGCCCGATGTACATCGCCCGCATCGGCGACCTTCATCTGATCAAGCGCATGCCGCTCAGCGGCGGCGGGCATGATCTGTCCTGCGATTCCTATGAATCACCTTACGAACTGTCCGGGCTGGGCGCGCTGATGGGCAGCGCGATACAGCTCGATCCGCAAAGCGGCATGGCGGCCCTCAAATTGGACTTCAGCCTGTCGAAGACAGGGAGCCGGGCAGCATCCGTGCCTGCGGGGCAAAGTTCCGCCAGCGTAACCGCCGATCCCAGGAGGATGTCGCTGCGTGGCCTCCTCCACTATCTCTGGCACGAGGCCGAATTGACGGTCTGGACATCCCGATGGGCCGGCAAGCGACATTGGTGGAATGTCCGCTGGCACCTTCTCGAGGCTGCCGGGCAAATGACGGTGAGGGGCGGAGCGCTCGCGGATATCCTGTTCGTGCCCGAGCCGTTTCGCGCCGAGAACAGGCAAGCGATCGAACATCGCCGCAACGCGGTTCTCGGCACAGCGCTCCCGCCGAAATCCGGCCCCCGAAAGTTGCTCGTCCTGGTCGGCGAGGTGAAGGAGATCGTGCCCGCCCGCTCCGGTCAAAAACTTGTCATCAGACATTTGCCCGGCTTTCCCTTTATCATCGACGATGCATTGCATCGGCGTTTGCAGGTACGTTTCGAAAATGAACTGTCGCTGTGGGGAGCGGATTCCAGCTCACATCTCATGACGATCGCGACGTTCGGACTGAACCCGGCCGGCCTCGCCATCGTCGAGGAGATCGCGTTGATGGTGGTGTCCGAGAACTGGATTCCTTATGAGACGGTCCCGGAGAAAAGGCTCGTCGATGGGCTGGCTCGTCTTCGCGAGAAGAGCGTGAAGGGATTGCGCTTTGACCTGCAACCCGACCAGCCGATCGCCAATGCGTTGCTTCAGAACAGGGACGAGCCGACAGCGCTCTTTGTCGTTCCGGCCGGAGCGGACGAGAACTACGAAGCGTCGCTAAACGAAATGATCGCCGCGCGTCCCGAGATCGGCTCCTGGGTGTGGCGCGTCGGCGAAGGCGATATGCCGCCGCTACCGCCTTGAGCGTCGGCGGAATTTCCAACGAGGCTCAGTATGTCTTAGGCCAGGCCCAGCTTCTTCTTGAGCTCGGCATTTTCCTTGCGCAGACGGTCGGCAAGCAGGCTCTTGAGGCGCTTGTTTTCTTCTTCGAGCGCGACAAGATCACGGAGATCGCCGCTGTCTGAAGAAGGTGCGGCAGCCCTCTTCCAATAATAGTAGGTCTGCTCCGATATGCCGGCCTGGCCGACCGCAATCTTGCTGGTCGCACCGCCAGCGATCGATTTCTCGATCTGGGCAAGTTTCTGGGCGCGTTCATTCTCGGAATATGTCTTGCGGGCGGTCTTCGCTGCCACCGGAGCTTCCGCGGCCTGGGGCGCAGGTTTCGCTCCGTTCTTGCGGACCGGCTTGACGAGTTCTGCCTTCGCTTTCTTTGCTCGCGGAACTTTCTTCTTCGATTCAGGCACTTCCACTTTGGCTGGCGCTACTGTCTGAACAGTCTGAGCGTCCTGAAAATCGGCCATCATATACTCCGCTTGTGGTTTATCCCCTTCTTCAGCATCAAGGGGTCTCATACTGAAGTCAATAACCTCTGAATTTGGGAGCGGAGCAGCATAGCCCGGCTGCGTCATCTCCGTGGCAATCTTGGACAGGTCGAGATCGCCCCAGATCGAATGGCTTGGCTTCTGCTTGCCGCGCCTCTGTTTCAGTTCCACGATGAATGGCCGGATCTGGCGCTTCATAGTCTGTTCCTTGATGTGAGCATGACTTGCTAGCCAAGTCGCAGTTTGGGTTAGCGAGTACCCGACGTATCATATCGCTTTCGCCGTGCTTTATCGGATAAGCCCCGCAACGAGCAAGCGGTGTGTCATGGGGCTTGGGCAGCCGGCTCAATCGACGGGGGCAAACATGCCTAACGAGAGAGAGCTGCCTGATACACGCGATGCTCAGGCGTCTAGCCGGGGGTGTGCGATGACTGTGCACAATCCGGCTGGAGCGATTGCAATCCTTATTTTCTTGGGAACTAATCTTCTCATGGCGGCGGATGAGCTGGACGCGCTTGTTTTCGGGATGGCGGTCGACAGCGTTCGGGCGCTTTCTGTTCCTTTCGCGGAAAAAGTCGCGGAAATCGCCCACAGAAGCCACGGCGTGCTGCTTTTCAATTTGCGCATCGATGGCGACATGGAATTTCAGCGCGTTGCCGCCATCCGGTATCCAAGCAATCAGACAGGCGTTCTGGTGCTGGATAAGCAAGGCTTGTTGACCAGCCATTGCATGGTCAATGGCACTTTCTCCTGCTTTATCGCTCCGTTGGAGGACTGGAACACGCTGCCGCTCGCGACTCAGGCCAGGACGACGATCGCCGGCCCGGCCAGCCTGTCCATCGGCGCTTTACGCAATGCCTGGTACCTCCCGCGTGGTGGGCACTGACCCCAAGTTTTGCTGAGGCCGGATGTTTGCATCGTCGGGGCAGTTGGCCATACGGTCTCGCATGTCTCAACAACTTGAGGATGGGCCGTACGCGGGTGCATCCATTGAGCGAAAGTCGGTCACCGTGATGGAGACGCTTCACCGCCGAGGCGCGGTTCTTATAGATGCCCATCGTCGTCTTCCTTCGTCAGCTCCGACGCAATCGGACTTTGGACAGGAACTCCTCGATTTCGAGCTCCGACAGATCATCGAGCAGCCTGAAGGCAGCATCACGCCTTCCGGCGTTAACGAGAATCGTGCGTTTGCCTTGATGCTCGGCCCACCCGGTCTCGGGGTCTGCGTTGCGAGCGGTCCCCCTGAGCTCGACAGGGATTATGTTCCAGATCGCCTCGAGTTTTTCCTCGCGCGTCATGCTGTCGCTCGCGCGGGTCTCGTGGGCGATGATAGCGGCGCGCATCTTGTCTGGCGACTGCCGATCCGTGAGATCGCAGAACCCGTGAAACCAGCGCTCGCGCCCGCGGATCCGGATCGCGAAGAATACGCTGGTGACGTTGCCGGCCTTATACTCAGACATTCCGGACATGCCGGTGCGCATGAAGAGCGGCGGCAGCAAATCGAGCATGAAGTGATATTCTGACGCGGTGATCTCGAACCACTCGGCTGAATAGGGAGTGCCGGAAAGCGGATCGATGCCGGGAGTGTCTTTGTGACGGCTGAACAGTTGGAACATCTGCTCGCGGGTGGCGACGCCGTCGAGCACCTTCCTGAACGGTGGATGTGCGGTCATGGGGTTCTCCTGAACGCAGGTCGGCCACGCGCGGCATCGCCGCGCCATGGCAACTGCCTGGTGTGTTGTGGCTGGCGACGGGCCGAGCCTGCGGCCGGCGCGTCCATCGGCGATGATGGGGTTTGCAGGGGTTCAGGCGGCGCGTCGTTCGTAGGAACGCGAAGTGTCTCGACCAACACCGGTGATGGCACGGACGGCGGCGGCGAGCGCCGGGATGTCGTCGAGCATGCCGAGCGCAACGAAGTGGTTGGCCCCGCCGGTATAGTCCTTGCGGCCCTTGCAGGTGCGGATCAGGATGCCGTGACCTGAGGATAAGCCGAACTGGCCGACCTGGATGTAGGCGCGGTCATGGTGCAGGGTAATTTCACCGGAAACGGCTATGCCCGCCTTGTTTGAGCGCAGGTCAAAACTTCCCTGCGGCAGGGCAAGTTCGGCGGCGAGTTTCTTCAGCCGTGAACGGGCTGTCGTGTGAAAACGTCTTTTCTGCTGCTCGTCATAGGAGCAGCTTCTGTTCCAGTCGAACATGTCGATCTCCATGAAACGAAAGCGCCCGGGCGCGCTACGGCGATCCCGGGCTTGAGAGTGAGTTGGAACTGCATTGGGCCCGGGCGGAGTGCCGGGCCCGGTGCGAGTGTGAGGCCGATTATTCAGCGGCCTGGAGGTGGTCCGCCTCGTCGCCGTCGATGGTCACCGGTTCATCGGAGGACGGATTCGTATCATCGGCGAGGAAGGCCGGCAGCTCGGTGGCATCGCCGTCGAGAGCCGCCTGGTCCGACATGTCGCTGGCGACCGCGTCGCCAGCATCGGTAGCCTCATCGACCTCAAGGCGCAGCGGCTCGGGCAGCCAGTTCGATCCTTCGAGAAGACGGGCGGCTTCACGGGCCATGATGTCCTTCTTCATGTGGTCGATCAGCTGCGCGGAGTCTGCGCCACGAGCTTCGCGGACAGCCTGTAGAATCCGCGCCTTGGTGAGCCGCCCGAGGAACTCGACCGTAGGCGTCCAGCCGGCGTCGACCATGTCGAACTGGAGCCAGCGGCCAAGCACGTCTGCATGATCGAGCGCCTTCGGTCGCCTATTCCAGGCTTCGACCACCGCGTTGAGTGTCAGCGAGACGCAGTGCGCGAACAGCGCCTTGCGGCTTGCTTCGTCGAGGCCGAGAAGGAAGTCCCACAGGTTTTCCGCCTCATCGGGAAGATCGCGGTCCCACGCTTCGTGGCGCTCGGCGATCTCCTTGGCCCACGGCGTCTCGGCAAGGCCATCGACCTGGCTGAAGCTGCCGCTCTTCAGGCTGATCTCCAGGCACGTGTCCGGCGCGAAGGGATAAAAGACCTGCAGGACGAAGGCATGGAGTGCGGCGACGAAGGCGATGTCGACGTCAGCTGCGAGCGCGTTGCGCAGTGCCAGCGTCCGCTGCGCGGTCAGGTCGAAGACGAGCCGATCGGGCAGTGGCTTGATGCCATCGTCCTCGCCGTCGTCGCCAGAGGTGTCGTTCACCGGCTTGCCGTTGACGACAACACCGTCGCCATCGTCGTCGCCATTGGATCGGGTTCCGCCGTCGGCGCCCCCTTCCTCCCCCTCATCGACCTCGCCGATTTCGGTCCGCGGCTCGTCCTCGGACCGCACGAAACCGGCGTCGACCTGGAGCTTGCCGTTCGCGGAAAGCGTAACGAACACACCGGCAATGGCCTTCTGGGCGGGATCGTAGCTTTGAGGACGATCATCGATCGCATCGAGCTCGGCACCCAGTTGGTCGAGCTTCGCCTCGATTGCTTCGTCGGCATCCTCGGCCTGGGCATAGTCCGCATCCAGCTTGTCGTATCTGGCCTTCAGCGCGTCGTAGCGTTCGATCTCCTCGGCGCTCAGTTCCTGCGCTTCGGCATAGATGCGCCGCATGCCGGAGGTATGGCCGTAGGGAAAGCTGATCGCCGCCTCGACCCATTTCCACCCTTCGGCGCGGATCGCCTCGGCATCCACCTTCAGCCTATCGAAGACAAGCTGCTCGAGAAGTGCGGCATCCTGGAACCAGCCACCGGAATCCTGCTCGAATAGGTCGCGAAGGATGACGCCGCCAGCTGCTTCATAGGCTTCGGCCCCGACATAGACGGCCCGTCGATCATCGGCCCGGACCGTGGTCTCCGTCAGCAGGCGCCTGATGTACTAGGGTTCCTGCATGTGCGAGCTGGAAATCCGCTCCCAGACCTGTTCCTGGCGCGCGTGATCGTCCGAGATCGAAAACGCCATGATTTGCTCGAGCCGGATTTCGTCCTTCTCGTAGAGCTCGAGAAGCCTCAGTGACACCGATGCCAGCCGCAGGCGCTGCCTCACCGTCGCAGGCGATACGAAGAAGCGGGCGCCAATCTCTTCCGGATCGAGGCCCTGATCGCTGAGCGTCTTGAAGGCCCGGAACTGGTCGAGCGGATGCAGGTCGGCGCGCCGCAGGTTTTCGGCAAGCGAATCCTCCTCGGCCGAGGTCTCCTGCCCGCGGTTGACGATGCAGGGAATTGGCTCGTTCTTGGCCAGGCGCTTTTGCTTGATGAGGATGCCGAGCGCGAGATAACGCCGGCCGCCGGCGGGCACCTCGAACGTGCCGGTCTCCTCGCCCTCGCCGTCGAGCACGGGACGGACGTTCAGGCTCTGGATCAGCTTTCGCCGTCCGATGTCCTCAGCCAGCTGCTCGATCGACACGCCGTCCTTGATGCGGCGAACATTCTTCTGCGATAGCATCAGCTTGTCATAGGCAATGTTCTCCGCGGCGTTCATCGCGATCTTCTGAATGGCGTTCTTTGCCATGGTCAGGTTCTCCATGACGGGCGGCCCGGGGCCTTTCCCCGAACCTCCAGGCCCGTCACAACCCTCCCCTCCCCCCTCTGCCTCTAGGCCCCGCGCGGACCCGGCCCTGCCCGCGGATCTCGACGCGGCCGAGCCGCCCGAGGGGCCGCCAGCATGTTGGCGTTACCAGTTTAAAGCGCCGTCCTCTTCCTTCGGAGGACCGCGCTGGGTTTGATGAAGACGGCCCGGAGGCGAGGCCGGCGACGAGAGTTTTCGCCGCCCGCTGCAGCGGAATCAGTTAGCAAGATCGAGCAGCTTCTTGGCTTTGCCCTCCATCTCCAGACGAACATCCTGATGGGGCTTGTCGCGCGCGACCCGCGTGATGCCCTGCACGAAATCAAAGATCGATTCCGGTGGTCTGCCTTCCTCCATGAGGACAGTATCGATGATCTTCGTGGTCTCGGACTTGGAGAAGCCCCGCTTGCGCAGGAAACCCTGGCGATCTTCGTCGTCTCTGGCAACGATCCGTTGCCGCGCCGTCTTGATGCCGTTGACGAACGGCATGGGCGAGGAATCGGCAAACTGGATCAGCGCCGGCTCGGCTTCGAGGGCGAAACGGGAGGCTGCGTATTTTGAATGGCGGATGGTGATTTCCTCGAAATCTTCCACGCCCCACAGATTTCGATTCTGACACACTGCGCGAAGATAGAAGCTGGCGATCCCGAGGGTGCGGGCTCCGACTTCCGAATTCCAGCAGTAGAAGCCGCGAAAATAAAGATCCGGTTCCCCATTTGGCAATCGGCCGGCCTCGATCGGGTTCAGATCGTCGACGAGGAACACAAAGACATCGCGATCTGACGCGTAGAGCGTCGTGGTGTCCCGGGAGATGTCGACGTGCGGATTGTAGATGCCTGTCGACCAGTCGAGCACACCGGGCACTTTCCAGCGGGTGTCGCCGGTACCGTTGCCGGCGATCTTCTGCACGGCGTCCACCAGTTCTGAGTCAAATATCCTGCCGTAATCAGGGCCTGTTACCGCCCGCAACTCAATGCGTCCGTTCTCGATTTCCAGCGTCTTCACCTGTTCGACGCGGTGGTTGAGGAGACCGTGCTGAAGGTTTATCGCCGCGAGCGGGGCTGGAAGCTGCCGCAAATAGGTGGCCGGTGCGCTGACCAAGGAGGCGAGTTGGCCAAAACTCCAATGCGTAGGGGCAACAGGGCCAGGCGCATCGGGCAACATTAGCCTCAGCCGCTCCGGATCGTCGCGGCTTGCCTCGACGCGGATCAGCTCACTTTCGACGATGCGGGTCTTGCTGCGCTCCGACCGGCTCTTCACCGAATTCCCAAGGTCGGTGAGGGACAGGAACCGCTCGTCGGCCGGTCGGTTAAACCACTCCGAGGAAACGCGACCAACGCGTTGCCCCCGGCTGACATCCACCTTAAAGCCACTCCGGGGATTCGCGGTGGGAGCTAGAACTTGCAACTCAGTCATTGGACTTTCTCCGCGACGGGCGCCGGAAGCCTCTCTCCCAGCCCTCGACCCGTCACGGCGGCCCCTTCATCCTCTCCCTCTGCCGGTTCCGGCCAACCCGCAAACGCCGCAGCCGCACCGCCGCAATGCCCGCTTTGTTGCTTTCAGCGACAACCGCCACTACGAAGCAACACTTCGTCGACTGTCTTTCGGCCCACCCGGAGAGTTTTTTATGACAGAAGAAGCTGACAGCAACATCGGCGCCCTTGTCGGGCTCACCGCTGATGTCGTCTCAGCCTATGTGTCCAACAATCCTGTCCCGGTGAGCGAGCTATCTGCCCTTATCGGCCAAGTACACGCATCACTCAAAGCAACATTGGGCAACGTTCCCGCCGAATTGACGGAGACTCTCAAGCCGGCGGTCCGATCAGGATGAACCGCCCCGGGTTTTCCGGAGGCCGTTTCGTTTGAGTCACGCGGCTATGGCTGGCTCATCCAACATGGCGTAGTAGCGTTCCTCGGCTTCGGCCGGCGGGATGTTGCCGATGGGCTCCAGCAGCCGGCGATTGTTGAACCAGTCGACCCATTCGAGCGTGGCGAACTCGACGGCCTCGAATGAGCGCCAGGGTCCGCGTCGATGGATCACCTCGGCCTTGTAAAGACCGTTGATCGTTTCGGCGAGAGCATTGTCGTAAGAGTCGCCGACACTGCCCACCGAAGGTTCGACGCCGGCCTCCGCCAGGCGCTCGGTGTATCTGATAGAGACGTATTGGCTGCCTCTATCGCTGTGATGGATGAGCCCGCCTCCCTGCACGGGCCGCCGATCATGGAGAGCCTGTTCCAGAGCGTCCAGAACGAAGCTGGCATGCGCCGTGCGGCTCACCTGCCAGCCGACGCCTTCGCGCATAGGTGTCGATGACAAAGGCGACATAGACGAAGCCCGTCCAGGTCGCGACGTAGGTGAAGTCGGAGACCCACAGCATGTTCGGCGCCGGGGCGTGGAACTGGCGATTGACGTGATCGAGAGGGCATGGTGCCGCCTTGTCGCTCACCGTGGTGCGGATCGGCTTGCCGCGGATGATGCCTTCGAGGCCCATGGCCTTCATCAGGCGGGCAACCGTGCAGCGGGCGACATCGAAGCCCTCGCGTTGCAACTGCCGCCAGATCTTGCGAACGCCATAGACGCGGAAGTTAGCCTCGAACACGCGTCGGACCTCATCCTTCAAAGCCTCATCCCGCTTCGCCCGAGCCGACAGCCGGGAGGGATCGATGCGCTTGGCGACATGGTCGTGGTAGGTCGACGGGGCGATCGGCAGCACCTTGCAGATCGGCTCCACCCCATGCGCCTCGCGGTGATCGTCGATGAACGCGATCATGGCTTGAACCGGCGGTCGAGCTCCGCCTGGGCAAAATACGCGGAAGCCTTGCGAAGGATCTCATTGGCCTGGCGAAGCTCGCGGTTCTCGCGTTCCAAAGCCTTGAGTTTCGTCGCCACATCCGTAGGCACACCGGCTCGCACGCCACTGTCGCGCTCGGCCTTCTTCACCCACTCATGCAGCGTCTGCGCCGTGCAGCCGATCTTGGCGGCGATCGACGAGACCGCCGCCCACCGCGAGGCATGCTCGCCTTCGTGATCCAGAACCAGCCGCACCGCACGGGCTCGGACCTCGGGAGAGAACTTGTTGGTCGTCTTGCTTGTCATGGCTCCACCTTCTCAGGAGTTGGAGCCTCCGATCAACCCGGGGCGGTTCAGGAAGTCGGTGACGCCGGACTACATCATCTGTCTTGAGGACGGCAAGAAATTCAAGTCGCTGAAGCGCCATCTGTCTACCGATTATGGGCTGACTCCGGATGAGTATCGCGTTAAATGGGGGCTGCCGGCCGAATATCCGATGGTCGCGCCAAACTACGCCGCCGCGCGCTCAGCATTAGCCAAGACGATGGGGCTTGGCCGCAAACGGCAAGAGCCGGAAGCGCCAGAGCCTACGAAGCCGAGCCGCAAGAAGGTCTCAGCCTGATCCCCGATCGAGCTTCTGCAGCCGTCCACTTAAGTGTGCGGATATTCGGGCCAACGCTTGTCCAAAAGCCTGGGTTGCTAGCCAACTCGCACCCCTGGCAGCCATCTGTTGCCAAAGGGTTGAGCTCAGCCATGTGCTATCGCTCGTATCCGTACGGTCGGCCCGCCATCCCGGCCTGCCGCGTCCGTCCGGCTCTTGAGGGAGTCAGCTGAAATCAGACAGCCTTGCTGAGATTGCCCGCGGAGGACTTGCCAGTACGGCGGTCCTGTTCAATCTCGTAGTTGATCTTCTGCCCATCAGCTAGGGTCGAGAGGCCCGCTCGTTCGACAGCGGAAATGTGGACGAAAACGTCCTGCCCGCCGTTGTCGGGCTGGATGAATCCAAATCCCTTGGTGCTGTTGAACCACTTCACGGTCCCGGTCGCCATATCTACAGAATCCTTCGTCATACTTGCAGTGTCGCCTGGCCATCTTGCCAGTCCCGTTCATATTAAAGCTTTGGATTAGACGCAGCAACGAAAAATATGCAAGACCCCGAATTCTCGGATCGCGTCACGACCGATTTTTCACTTTCGACAAACATCGCGACCCTGCGCAATTGCTGGGCCAGCCGTACGCCGGGTGCATCAGCCAATGAGCGGCTGTCAACCGAACCTACGATAAAGCCAGCTTCCCGCGTGGCGGAGCTGGATTGAAAGCAGCGAGTGGCTGCCGATCCATGGTCATGGTTACTCAGCCGGGCGAGCGCAGCGAAAGCTGGTTTGTGCGCTGCCGCTAGGGAAGGAATTGCTGCGCGAGTTCGGCCTGCATTGACCAAGCTGTCACCCTCGCGAGCTCGGCTGGCGAGGGCCGGAACCTAGCCAAAGGCCATCAAAGTGCCACTGACCTGGAGTGCGCCCCTCGGACCGGACGGGATGAACAAGCAGAATTGACTTGGAAGCCGGGCTTTCGAAGGATGGAAGCCCATGGTGACTTATCGCACGCACAGCATCGAGTTCAAACGTCAGGTAGTGCAGGAGTTCCTGTCCGGCGAGACGCTGCATGGTCTCGCCAAGCGGCACGAACTGCCGCGTAACCTGATCCGCATCTGGGTTCAGAAATACGAGGCCGGCTCCTTCGACGAAGACGTGGCGGCGGCCGACACGATGCAGACCTATGAGGCGCGGATCGCAGCGCTGGAGCGGCTGGTAGGCCGGCAAGCCTTGGAAATTGAGTTTCTAAAGGGGGCTCTGAAAAGCGCACCACGTCCGAGAAGCGGGACTACATCCGTGATCACCGGCCCGGCGGTGTCTCCATCGCTGAAGGATGCCGGCTGATGGGGATCGCGCGATCAACCTACTACGATCAGCCCGAAACCGCCGTGGATGACACAGCGCTCGTCGAGACGATGGGTGAGATCTCCGACAGCTTCGAAGCTTACGGCTATCGCCGCATGCAGGCGGCGCTGCGGCAGCGCGGCATCGTCGTCAACCACAAGAAGGTCAGACGGTTGATGCGCGAGCACGATCTGCAGCCCAGGATCAGGCGGCGCTTCATCGCCACTACGGACAGCGATCACGAGTTGCCGATCTTCCCGAACCTGGCGAAGAACGTGACACCCGACGGCCCGAACCAGCTCTGGGTGAGCGACATAACATACGTGACGATTGCGGCGGGCTTCGTCTACGTCGCGGTCATTTTGGATGCCTGGTCACGCAAGGTCGTTGGTTACGCCATCGGTCGGTCGATCGACGCGCGCTTGACCGTTGCAGCATTGAAGGCGGCAATCGAACGACGAAAACCCCCGCCGGGCTGCGTCCATCACTCGGACCGAGGGTCGCAATATGCCGCACTCCTCTACCGCAACGTTCTCGCCGAGCACGATCTTATTGGATCGATGGGCCGGCGCGGCAATCCCTACGATAATGCGAAAGCGGAAAGCTTCATGAAGACGATGAAGGTCGAAGCCGTCTATCCGATGGCCTACGAAACCTTCGCCGACGTCGCTGAGGACCTTCCCCGCTTCATTGATGAGGTTTACAACACCCGCCGATTGCACTCAGCGCTCGGCTATCTCAGCCCGCAACAGTTCGAGGACCAACACGCCCGGCAGATGGTCAAAACTGCGGCTTGACCCTGTCCGGTCCGAGGGGCGCACTCCAACCTTCAGTCGGTGTTTACCATTGGCTTCTATCTTTCGCGTAGCGGCAAGGTTCTGAGTACCGCGCACACAAAGGCCTGCTCCAGACAATGGGGCGGGCTTTCTTGTGTCACTGGACTCCAACAATGCCGTCTACCGGAAAACGGTCCGCAAGGCTGTGCGGCTTGTAATGTGGCTGGGGCTGGTCGTGCGAATGGGCAGGCCGAAGGCAGGCCCGATTTCGGGTAATATTCTGCCCGCGTCAGGCTGGGCCTAAGCTGGGTTATGGCGTCATGGCCCGCAACCTGGTTGCTTCATAGTCGAACGAAACACGATTTCGTCCACGCTGTTTCGCTTCAAAAAGGCATCGTCCGGCGGTGCGAAGGACGTCTTGAGCATCTGCATCGGGAGAGATTTCCGCGCCGCCGATGCTGACAGTCACTTTCACGCCGTCCTGTTGGCCTTTCGCCATCGGGCCCGCCTCGACAAGACGGCGTATGTTTTCCGCGATGGTAGCTGCCTGCTCTTTACGCGCGCTGCGTAACAACACACCAAACTCTTCTCCGCCAAGACGACCGATCGAGTCTCCCGGGCGTGTCAGATAAACGAGCGCCTTTGCAATTCGAACCAAAGCCTCGTCACCTTTGGAATGGCCGTGTTGGTCGTTGATCAAGGAGAAGTGATCCGGATCGATCAGGAGCAGTGTGTCGCATTCACCTTCGTCACGCTTTCTGTCCATCCTTGCGATAAATTCACCGCGACTGAGAAGGCCTGTCATCGGGTCGTGACTGGATACGAAGGTGAGCCTGTCGTGCGCCTCTCTCAGGGCTGTGTATGATTTCTCCAACTTGTCACATGTTTCCTGGATCGTTTCCGCCTGGGTGAAGATAAAGGCGCTGACCGGCAGTCCGATCAGAATCGGGATGAAGGTGCATTCCACCCAACTCAGCCAGTCGATCGGCATCTGCAGGCCAAGTCTTGCCGTGAACGACAGCCCGAAAGTCGCGACGACTGCAATTATCGTTACGACTGTAGATTTGCCCAGAATACGTTTGCCGCGCGGCGTCATGTTGTTGCTATAGACAATCCGGCTGAATGACGTGTTACCAGCTTGATTAGGATTGTTCTGGACACACCAGCGAGGAGCCGAACCGGCGCGGTCCTCAAGGCATCCTGCCGACACTTCGCCTCGGTCGGTTCTTGGGCCCATTGTGCTGGCTGCGAGGGAACTGACATTTTGACCCGCAGTGAATTTCAGATTTCGGCTGGAAAAACCCGTCGCGTCCTGTAAACAGCGCGGGCCTGCTCACGGATAGGGGAAATCATGACGCTTGTTTCGCCCATGCAAGGTTCGGCCGCAGATAGGGGAGCTGCCAGAAGCCGCCGCCTGTGGAGCCAAACCGAAGCCCGCTCCCTCTACGAGTCTCCCTTTAACGAACTGCTGTTTCGCGCTCATTGCGTCCACCGTGCGAACTTTGATCCCAATCGCGTTCAGCTCAGCCGGCTGCTGAGCATCAAGACCGGCGGTTGCCCCGAGGATTGTGGCTATTGCAGCCAGTCCGCGCACCACAATTCCGGACTGAAGGCCTCGAAGCTGATGGCGGTCGAACGCGTCATGGAGGAAGCCCGCAAGGCGCGCGATGCGGGTGCGACGCGCTATTGCATGGGCGCGGCGTGGCGCAGCCCAAAGGCGCGCGACATGGATGTCGTGGTCGCCATGGTCGAAGGCGTCAAGGCGCTCGGCATGGAAACCTGCATGACATTAGGCATGCTCGATGTTGAGCAGGCGCAGCAGCTAAAGACAGCGGGCCTCGACTACTACAATCACAACATCGATACGTCCGAGCGCTATTACGGCGAAGTCATCACGACGCGCTCGTTCGCCGACCGGCTCGAAACATTGGCCAATGTTCGCGACAGCGGCATCAAAGTCTGCTGCGGTGGCATCGTCGGCATGGGCGAGGAACCGGTCGACCGCGTGGACATGCTGGTGACGCTCGCCAATCTGCCGGAGCCGCCCGACAGTGTACCGATCAACATGCTGATCCCGATTGAAGGCACACCGCTTGGTCATGAGCGGCCAATAGAGCCGATCGAATTCGTCCGCACCATTGCGCTCGCCCGTATCCTGATGCCGCAATCTTATGTGCGCCTTTCGGCTGGCCGCACGGCAATGAGCGAGGAGATGCAGGCGCTGTGCTTCTTTGCCGGCGCCAATTCCGTCTTTGTCGGCGATACGCTGCTGACGGCGGACAATCCGAGTGAGGATAAGGACACTGCGCTCTTTCGCAAGCTCGGTATTGAACCAATGGAGCTTTCCAGCTTGTGAGCGCAGGGGGCTTGCTCGACCGCTACGAGACGACGCTAAGTGGGCTCGCGCGCAAGAACCGTTTGCGCGCTTTGTCGCCGCGTGCCGGTCTCGATTTCGCCTCCAATGACTATCTGGGACTCGCAGCCTCGCCGCGCCTGGCCAAAGCCGTCGCAGCAGCACTCGCAGCCGGCACGCCGATCGGCGCCACGGGGTCACGCCTGTTGCGCGGCAATACGCCCGAGCACGAGACGCTTGAAGCCGAAGCGGCGCGCTTCTTCGCTGTCGAACGTGCGCTTTTCTTCAGTGGGGGCTATGTCGCCAATTTCGCCATCCTGACGACCCTTCCGCAAAAGGGCGACCTCGTCGTCCTTGACGCACTCATCCATGCCAGCGCCCACGAGGGCGCGCGGGCCGGCCGGGCGGCGGTGGTGGAGGCACCCCACAATGACGCCAGCGGCTTCGAAGACGCCATCTTGGCCTGGCGGCATTTGGGGGGCACGGGTCGCCCCTGGATCGTGGTCGAGAGCCTCTATTCCATGGACGGCGACCACGCGCCCCTGGCGGAGCTGGCAGCACTTGCCGACCGTCACGACGCTTTCCTGCTGATCGACGAGGCGCATGCCACCGGCGTGCATGGTCCCGACGGACGCGGCCTTGCGCACGATCTCGAAGGCCGCGACAACGTTGTCGTGCTGCACACTTGCGGCAAGGCGCTCGGCGCCTCCGGTGCGCTGGTGACCGGACCCAAGGTAATCGGCGACTATCTCATCAACCGTTGCCGGCCTTTCATCTATGCGACCGCCCCGTCGCCGCTGATGGCGGTGGCTGCAACCGAGGCGCTCGCCATCCTGCGTGACGAACCCGAGCGCCGCGAGCGGCTGGCAGCACTCGTCGCCTTCGCCGGCCGGGAGATCGAAGCCTACTGCGGGGTCGCGCCGAGCGGCTCGCAGATACTGCCGGTGATCGTCGGCGCCAACGCCCGGGCCATGGCGCTCGCCAACGTGCTGCAGGCGCGCGGCTTCGATGTGCGCGGCATCCGCCCACCAACGGTGCCCGAGGGCACCGCTCGGCTCAGGATTTCGCTGACACTCAATGTCGACCAGGCCGACGTTGCAGCGATGATCAAGGCACTGGCAGAGGAATGGGAGCGAATGGCGGCATGAATCAAACCTTCGTCATCACCGGCACGGACACCGGCATCGGCAAAACGGTTGTTGCGGCCGGTCTTACCGCTCTGCTCAACGGCGCCTACTGGAAACCGGTGCAGTCGGGGCTCGATGGCGAAACCGATACCCAGACGGTAGCGAGGCTTGTTGAGTTGCCCCCAGAGCGGATCGTTCCGGAAGCCTGGCGGCTCGTGCGACCGCTCTCGCCGCATCGCGCTGCCGAACTCGATGGCGTTTTGATCGATCCCGACCGCCTCGTTCTGCCCGTAATGGCGCGCCCGCTGATCGTCGAGGCAGCCGGCGGTCTCATGGTGCCGCTCACGCGCAACTTCCTGTTCATCGATGTGTTCGCCCGCTGGCGGGCGCCGGTCGTGCTTTGTGCTCGCACGGCGCTCGGCACGATCAACCACACGCTTCTATCCATCGAGGCGCTGCGCCGGCGCGATATTCCGCTTCTAGGCGTCGTGTTCATCGGCGACCCTATGCCCGACACCGAATGCACGATCGCTGCGATCGGCAAGGTGCGTGTGCTTTGCCGCTTGCCTTTCCTCGATCCGCTGGCGCCCGACACTCTCCTGTCGGCCATGGCAGCGCATTTCGACATGGTGCCTTTTCAGCAGGCCAGCGTATGAGCCGCTCAGCCGTCTGGCACCCCTTCACCCAGCACGCCGTCGAAGCGGCCCTGCCGAAGGTCGTCCGGACCGAAGGGGCCTACCTGCAGACGGATTACGGTAGACGCATTCTCGATGCAATATCCTCATGGTGGGTGGTGACCCACGGCCATCGCCATCCCGCGATCGTCGAGGCGATCCGCTCAACTGCCGAAACGCTCGACCAGATCATATTCGCCGGTCTCACCCACGCGCCGGCCGAGGAACTGGCGAGCGCGCTCATTGGCTTGGCGCCGAAGGGCCTGGACTGGGTCTTTTATTCCGACAGCGGCTCGACCAGTGTCGAAGTGGCGCTCAAAATGGCGCTCGGCTATTTCCGCAACATCGGCGCCCCGCGCTCGCGTATCGTTGTGATGGAATCGAGTTATCACGGCGACACGATCGGCACGATGAGCGTCGGGGCCCGCGGCGTCTTCAACGCCGCCTACGAACCCCTGCTCTTCGACGTCGACACCATCCCTTTCCCTGCCAAGGGCCGCGAGCAGGAAACGCTCGACGCCTTCGAGGCCTTCAGCCGTGATCGCAAGGCGGCGGCGCTGATCGTGGAACCGCTGGTCCTGGGGGCCGGCGGCATGCGGATGTATTCGCCAAGCATCCTGGCCGAATTGAAACGTATTGCCGAGGCCTCCGGGACGCTGTTCATCGCCGATGAGGTGATGACCGGCTGGGGCCGGACAGGTACCCTGTTTGCCTGCGAGCAGGCAGGTATTGCGCCCGACATATTTTGCACGTCGAAAGGGCTGACCGGCGGCGCGATCCCGCTTGCCGCCACGCTCGCCACTGACGCCATCTTTCGGGCCTACTATTCGCCGGATCGCAGCCGCACCTTCTTTCATTCGAGCTCCTATACCGCCAATCCGATCGCCTGCGCGGCGGCGCTGGCCAATATCGCTGTCTGGCGCGATGAGCCGGTCATCGAGCGCGTGACAACACTGTCGCGACTGCAAGCCGAAGGGGCTCGCCGCTTTGCCGAAGATCCCCGCTTCGCCGATGTCCGGGTGACCGGCACGGTTGCTGCCTTCGAACTGGCGGTCGCCAACTCCGGCTACCTGGCTGAAATCGGCCCGAAGCTGCGCGCTTTCTTCCTTGAGCGCGATCTCCTGGTACGCCCGCTCGGCAATGTGATTTATCTCCTGCCGCCCTATTGCGTAAGCGCCAGCGAGCTTGGTCGCCTGTATGACGCAATCGATGACGCCGCCGACCTTGTTGGGCAAGCCCGATGATCCGAGGTGCGAAAATCATTGGTCTCGGCCACCACGCGCCTGCGCGGACCGTGCCGAATGCCGAGATCGAAACCTCGCTTGGCCTGGAGGCCGGCTGGATCGAGAGGCGGACTGGCATCCGGTCCCGCCGCTGGGCGGAGCCTTCCGACACATTGTCGGGGCTGGCCGGGAAGGCGGGAGCTATGGCGCTCGACATGGCCGGCATCGACCGGGCCGCGGTCGGCCTGCTGCTGCTGGCAACATCGACACCCGATCATCTGCTGCCGCCGAGCGCGCCGCTGGTTGCGCACCGTCTCGGCCTTGCTCATTCCGGAGCCGTCGATCTTGCCGGCGCCTGCGCCGGTTTCGTCTATGCGCTCACCTTCGCCGACGCCTTCGTGCGCACCCACCGTAAACCGGCGCTGGTCATCGCCGCCAATATTCTGAGCCGCCGCATCAACCCGGCCGAACGCGCCAGTGCGGTGCTGTTCGCCGACGCCGCGGGTGCGCTTTTGCTGGTCCCGTCGTCCGATCCTGATCACGGTGTCCTCGGCGCCTCGCTGGATTCCGACGGGTCCGGTTATGGCCTGATCCAGATCCCGGCAGGCGGCAGCAGCCGGCCATTCGCGGGAGCTTTCGACATAGCCGAAACCCGCATGACGATCGCCGACGGACGCGCCGTGTTCGCCAAGGCGGTCGATATGATGGCGCGGTGTTCGGCCGAGGCGCTGGAAGTAGCGAACGTTTCAGCTCAGTCCGTGGACCGGTTTGTTCCACACCAGGCCAACGCCCGCATTCTCGACGCCGTCGCCGACAAACTCGATATTGGCCCTGAGAAGGTGGTGAGAAGCATTGCAGAGTTCGGCAATTCCTCTGCCGCAACAATCGCTCTGTCGCTGTCCCTCTCCCATCAGGCCAAGCCGTTTTTGGCGGGCGAAAGGCTTCTCCTCGCCGCGGCCGGCGCCGGGCTTACCGGCGGCGCACTCGTGATCGGCGTCTAGGGGTAATGACTAGTGCGCTTGCAAAGGAGTGGCGGCGAACGGCTCCTGCGGCGTTGATGTTTGCCTACTAGCGAAGTGAGCGGCCAGCTGTCATCCTGCACCATAAGGAACAGCGAATGTCCGTCGGAAGACACTCCTCGGCGCCTGGAACAGTCTGGCGCGGGCTCCCGGCATCCATCAATCGCCGCGCAAAATGTTTGCTTCGCGCGCGGCCGTCACAAACGCGCCTCGGGCGGCGGTGGAATGAGCTTCACCCCGCAGCACCTTCAGGCAAACGTCCATAGCTGCCCTGCGTTTGATCGTCTGAGTGCCAAAGTCTCGCATCAAGATGGAGGCTGCGTCAGTGACATCGACCACAATACGCTCTTTGCCATGGCGCCCAATTTGGATGATGACCGGCCTTGCAAATTTCACCAGGCCAGTCATGCGGCTTCCTTTTTCGACCATTGCCGAGCCTGTAATCATAGCCGCGAGAAGAAGCTCGTCGCTTGATCTCGCCTGCGGGTCGCCCCCGTCGACCTCTCAATTGAAAGCTTGGCATGAGGCGGAGTTCCGCCCATGTTCAATTCAAGCAGCTGCCGGTCCAACGCCTGGTCGGCAGTCGTCAGGCGGTGATTGAGGCGCAAATAGTCCATCCACGTCGGCGTGCGGAAAGTCTCGGTCCAAAGCGAGGGATCTTGAAGATCGCGCTGCAGATGCCAATGCCGGGCGCCGGCACGGCTTTGTACCCGTCGTCGTTCCTGCATCCAGCCCAAGAACGCCTCGACATTTGTCTCCGCTATTGCGTACTCGATCTTGACGACAATTGGCCCGCTTCTCGGTTTCAGTTCGAGTGCAAGCTGCGGGGTTTCGAAGCCAAAGGGATCGTGATCGGCGTCTTGCCATTGCCGGATCGGCAGCAGAAGGCCGGAAGCAGCGACCACCACCAATGCAGCGGCGGACATTTCCAACGCTGTGGCCAGCGAATAGTTCTCCGCTACCGTGCCCCACAGCCAGCTACCGGCTGTCATGCCGCCTGACGACAAGGCATAGTAGATCGAGAGCGTGCGGCCAACGACCCACCTGGGGCTTGACAACTGAACGCTGACGTCAAGCCCTGTCCAGGTGACCACCCAACCTGCGCCCCCGAGTGCCAGCGCGATGGCCGCGACGGTCACTGAAGAGGTGAAGGCGAGAGAGAGGCAACAAGCCGCACAGGCAATCGATGCAAGAGTGGTCAGCCGTTCCTGGGACAGAGAGCGTCTCAACATATTGTTACAGATGCCGACGCCCAAGGCCCCTGTGCCAAAGCCCGCCATCAGGACGCCATAAGCGATCGGCCCACCGCCTAGCTGGTCGCGAGCAACAAGAGGCAGCAGCGCGAGTATGGAAATGCTGGTCAGGCCGAAGAGCGTGCCACGCGCAATCGCCGCTTTGATCTCTGTCGAAAGGGCCGTGAAGCGCGCACCGTCATGGATGGCCGTGGTCAACGGCTCGCGCGGGAGCGGTGAGGCGCGAACATCCCACTTCCTGCGTCCGATGGTCCACAGCAGCGCCAAGTAGGTCAGGGTCGCCACAACGAAGGCGGTCAGAGGCCCAAATGAGGCGACGACGATGCCGCCAAATGCTGGGCCGACGCTTCTAACTGCGTTGTATCCAATCGAGATGAGCGTCACCGCAGCTGGGACCTCGCGCTTTCGCAAAATGTCGCCGACCGAAGCATGCCATGCGGGATCGGTAAAAGCGGCGCCGACGCCAGCCAGACAGCTGAATGCAAGAACCGTCCACGGGTCGAGAATCCCAAGACCTGCAAGAATGGCCAGCATCGCTGAGGACAAAGCTATTACCGACCAGCCGGCGAACATCAGGCTGCGGCGGCTGAAATTGTCCGCAAGGGCGCCAGCGAAGATCGACAGGATGAATATCGGAAACGTCGTCGACGCCTGCACCAAGGCGACCATCACGTCCGAGTTCGAGATCGTCGCCATCAGCCAACTGACGGCAACGGTCTGCATCAGCCATCCAAGGCTTGATACCTGCGTGACAAGCCAGATCGACCGGAAGGTTGGGTTCTCTAGAGGCGCAAATGTCGGCGACGAAGCCGAAGTCGCATCTTCGCGCGCCACCCTGCTCATGAGGCTGAGCCCTCCCTCAATGTGTCTTGTGTTAGTAACGCCTCGGCCCAGAAGGCCATTGGAGGACTGGCACCATAAGCGGATTCAAGTCATGCAGCGCAAGGCTATTTCTTGGGCATTCGGTGTGTGGCCGATGAGATCGTTTCATTTGGCAAAAAATGCTGGTCCAGACTTATGGAAATTGCTCCTCGACGGTCGTTTTGAACCAGCCGCACATTTGCTGGGAAGGTGTGGCGTGGCACAGCCTGCTTAAGAACGCGCTAGACAATCTGCCGCCTTCGTATGCCGAACACGCGCTGCGTCAGCGTCACGAAATCGCGGTGCTTCAAACCCTGCTTCAGGCCATTTTCCCCGGATCCCGGCATTCAACGGTGAGTCTGGCTTGAGCGCACCTCGGCCGCGTTCGTTACACCGTCGTGTGCATGCGCAGCGGCACCAGCAGCGACCGTTCCAACCGAAGATCACTGAACTGGGTGCTCCAGTCCGGCTAGGGTCGAATGACGATGATGCCGGCGAGTGCGATGAGACCTATGCCGAGCATGGAAGCGCCGTCCAGACGTTCCGAGAACAGCAGGACGCCCCACAACACCGCAAATGCCAGATAGGAAAAGTCGCAGGTTGAGATTATCGCTGACGGTGCGCACTGGTACGCGACAGCAGTGCAGACGCTGCCGATCAACATTGTGATACTTAGCAGCACCATCAGCGCCCATTGACTCCAGCCCATCGGTACCCACTCGCCTATCAACAGGCTTTGCCCTCCATCGGTCCCAGCAATGATTGCCGCTAGGCTTGCTCCACCTGCCAGAACGATCGCGATTAGGTTGAATGTTAGCGCCAGGACGAACGGGTTTTCAGCACGCGTCCTGGTCCGCGTCAGCCCCATCGCTAAGGCGTAGAGAATAGCAGCAGCCAGGGGCATGAGGGTGTGCTTACTGATGTCGCCGGCCTGCGGCTTCAGCATGAGCAATACCCCTACGAATCCGAGCGCAACGCCGAGCCAACCTTGCAGGCCGACAGGCTCGCGGACCCAGAAGGCCGCAAAGAGGGTAATGAACAGCGGGATCGTATAATAAACCGCCGCCGCTATCGAGAAATCGAGGCGCGAAAGCGAAGCGTAGTAGATCAGCAGACTGGACAGGAGCAGGCTGCTTCGAACCATGGCCCAGCCAGGACTGGCTGGGCTCAGCGATACCTGAGGCAACCTCCATTTCATCATCGAGATCAACAAGGGGATGGTGACGCAGGACCGCAAGAAGATGAATTGCGACAGTGGCATGACCGAGATCGTGATCTTGATGATCGCATCCGCGATCGAAAGCGTCAGGTCAGTCAAGATCATCACCGTCACGGCGATGCCTACCCTGTCCGTCCCGATGATCATCTGACGGATCGACATGTCCACATTCCCTTTTCGCTACCACTTCGACGCTCGGTCAAGTCTATCTCGAATACTGCCGCCGCGTTCGTGCAGAGGTTTCGGCCGCGAATATGGCGATGACCAATCTGAGGGAACAACCTGTCGGGAAGCTGAAGATCACCTGTTCGGAGGTGACAGCCACGTATTTCATGCCGAGCTTTCTACACGGGTTCACTACCCAGTTTCCTGGCATCGCCATCGAATTGATCGCCACAAACCGGCATCTCAACATCATCCGCGAGCGGGTTGATTTCGCCTTTCGCGTTGGCACAACCACGGGCCAGGACATAATCATTCGGCGCATCTCCTTCATAAAACGGGTTCTCGTCGCCGCGCCAGCATTTTTGGCGAGTGGCATCCTCTTCGCAAACCGACCGATCTGCTCCATCGCCGCTGCCTGGTGCATGATGCGCAACCCGAATGGGTATTCTCGTCGGACGACACGCCGCTCGTTCTACGGCCGCCGCCTGCCGCGACCTCGGATTCAATGGGATTCTTGTTGCAATCCTGCATCGCCGGAGACGGGATTGCACTCCTCCCCGCTTATGTGTGCCAGCCGTCCGTGGCCGTCGGCCGGCTCGTACAATTATTCCCGGGCTGGGGAATCCCACCCTATGAAATGACGCTCATTTTCCCGCACCTGAAGAACCACTCCAAGGCGCAAGTGGCATTTCGCGACTGTGTGAATAATCGACTTTTCACGGTTCGCAGCTGGGACGCCCTGATCGACTTGGCCGCGGTCACAGAAAAACTTCACGGGCAATTCGGATCAGGGCGGGCCCCCTGCGGCGGTCACCGATTGGTCGCATGTATGGCCTTTCGGGATCACAATAAACCAGTCAACCGTCAGGCCTGTTTTGCAACGACCGGCGACGCGCTGGTGATGGGCGCCTACTTCAAGGGGGCAGTTAGTCCGCCCGCGTGCTGCGTAGGATCGTTCCGCCGGTGGGCTGCAGGGCACCCTGTTCGTGACCAGCTTGCAGGCGCTCCTACTGTGCCTCGAGCAACAGGAGGCCTACGCGGCAGCCGCGGCCTCCACGAAACCTTCGACCTTGCCTTGTGGTGACCACACCTCGACATTGTCGATCAGCCGCGTCTGGCCAAGCCAGGCGGCGACGAGCAGTCGCGCCGGTCGGTTCGGCGTACTGATGACAGCCAGGCCCTCGTCCGCCCGCAACTCAAGATACTCGACCTGCGAAAAGCCTGCAGCGAGGATCGCCTGCCGCGCTTCGTCGAGTAAGCGATCGATGCAGTGGTCGCGGTTCAGCCGTCGGGCGGTTTCGAACAAGATTTCGGCCAGCCGGGGTGCTGCGCTTCGTTCAGCGGCCGACAGCCGGGCGTTGCGCGAAGACATCGCCAGGCCATCGTCTTCGCGCACTGTCGGGCACGCGATGATGTCGATCGGGATGTCGAGATCGCGAACGAGGCGGCGCACCACATGCAGTTGCTGGAAATCCTTCTCGCCAAAGAATGCCAGATCGGCGCCGGTCTGGAGAAAAAGCTTGGTAACAACTGTCGCCACCCCGTCGAAATGGCCGGGCCGGAACGCGCCGCAAAGCCCCTCGCTGACCGAGCTCACCGAAACCGTCGTGGCAAAGTCTTGCGGATACACATCCGCCGCGTCGGGCGCATAGAGGATGTGGTCGCCGAGCGGCGCCAGTTTGGCGGCATCGTCATATTCGGTGCGCGGGTAGGCAATCAGATCCGCAGGGCTGTTGAACTGCTTGGGGTTGACAAAGAGCGTGACGATCACCCGATCGGCCTTTGCGAGGGCGGCACGCACAAGACTGAGATGACCCTCGTGGAGAGCCCCCATGGTCGGTACGACCGCCACCTTCAAACCATCCCGGCGCCACACGGCTACTATGCTGCGCAGTTCAGCAACTGTCCGAATAATGGGAATGCCCATGCTGCATCTCCTCTTTTCAGGTCTTCGGCTCGTCGCCGAACACGTGTTCTGCCGCTGGAAAGCGGCGCTCACGAACATCATGGGAGTAGGCCGCTATTGCCGCGGAAGCCGCCTCGCCCAGTTCGACGTATCGCTTGACGAACTTTGGACGAAAGGCGCCGAACAGGCCCAGCATGTCGTCAACGACCAGGATCTGGCCGTCGCAGGCCGGCGAGGCCCCTATGCCGATGGTCGGGATGGCGATCTCCTGCGTGATGCGCTTAGCCAAGGCTTCGGGTATTTTCTCCAGCACGACCGCAAACGCCCCTGCTTCGGCTACCGCGACCGCGTCACGCTGGATGCGGTCGGCATCGTCGCCTCGCCCCTGGACGCGGTAGCCGCCGAATGCATTGACCGCCTGAGGCGTCAGCCCGACATGAGCCATCACCGGCACGCCGCGCGCAGCAAGGAAGCTTATCGTCTCGGCCATGCTTTCGCCGCCTTCGAGCTTGACCGCCGCGCAGCTTGTTTGCGCCATCACGCGGGCGGCATTGTCAAAGGCCTGCCCATGGCTTTGCTCATAGGAGCCGAACGGCATGTCAACGACCATCAGCGCCCGTTCGAGACCCCGCCGCACCGCCTGCCCGTGCATGATCATCATCTCGAGCGTGACGCCAAGCGTCGAAGGCAAGCCGTGAAGCACCATGCCGACGCTGTCACCGACAAGCACGACATCGCAGTGAGGATCGACCAACTGTGCAATGGGCGTCGTATAGGCGGTCAGACAGACCAGCGGCGTTCGACCTTTGCGGGCCGCAATCTCCGGCGGAGTCAAGGCCCTGGTTCCTCGCGTCGCGCTCACCGACTTCCCTCACCTAACGTCAACCCGGAGCCATCTGCCACATTTTTGTGCAGATGCGAAGGAGAAATTTGCAGTGCACAATAATTTGCTGACTATTTTTTCGAATGAGCGCGTGTGCGAAAGTGGCGATTGTTCGTTCTTCATCTCGCGCCAGGTTTGCTTCCCTTGCGTCACGCCCGGGTGGCTTCACGTTTGCGACACTGTTGTGTAGACCGAAGTTCTAAGCCTTCACTGGTGTGAGGTGTTGACAGGCTAAAGGGGCTGCTACACGCTGGTTAAATCGATTGAGACTTCACAGCGGAACTCTGCCCAACCCGGCAACCATGGACGATCGCCCAAAAGCACCACGGAACGGTAGGGCCGCCGCCAAGGCCAAAGAAGTCGAAGCGGAGCTGATTGCCGTGGTTGTGTCCGTCAATGACGGTGAACCAGCGGTCCTCACCATCGGGCAGGCGGATTCGCTGCCCTCGGGGCCGTTCGCGCTGGAGCATCGATCGCTGCAGTCAGGTTTAAGGACGTGGGTCGAGCAGCAGACCGGTCATCCCCTAGGCTATATTGAGCAGCTCTATACGTTCGCTGATCGGGACCGCGCAGATCACGCGCGTCAGCAGCGCGTCATTTCCATCAGCTATCTCGCTTTGACCCGGAAGGAACACGCCACCGGCGCATCTACCTGCGCGTGGCGGAGCTGGTACGACTATTTTCCGTGGGAGGACCACCGCCTCGGTACACCGAAAGTGATAGCCGATGTTCTGAAGCCGCGTCTGCTTGCCTGGGCGGCCGAGGCCGAGGAGGCTGCGATTGTCCGTGAACGGCGGCGGCGGGCTGCGATTGCTTTTGGGTTGGAGGACGGCCCCTGGAATGAAGAGCTGGCGCTCCAGCGCTATGAGCTGCTTTACGAGGCGGGTCTGGTGGCAGAGGCCACCCGCGACGGACGGTCGATCGCATCCGACTCAACAGCCGGTACAGCAATGTCTGCCGACCATCGCCGCATCCTTGCGACCGGCATTGCGCGCCTGCGCTCGAAAATCAAATACCGGCCGGTCGTCTTCGAGTTGATGCCTCCGGTGTTCACGCTGCTGCAGCTGCAACGGACCGTGGAAGCCCTGGCCGGCAGGCTGATCAACAAGCCGAACTTCCGCCGGCTCATAGAGCAGCAAGAGCTGGTCGAGGAGACTGGCGAGACGTCCCTGGATACGGGCGGGCGGCCGGCCAAGCTTTATCAGTTCCGCCATGCCGTGCTGGACGAAACAGCCGTGGCGGGCACAAAATTGCCGCTGGCTCGGGGTTGACACGCTTATAGTCAACGTAGATATATTCCCCTTATAGTCGAACAGATTATAATCGGGAGGCGCCGGTGAGTGGCACGCTACCTTCGGCCGCGTCCCTGTATCAGCGTGTCCAGCGCATCATCCCGCCGGCGGAATGGGCAGCTTTCAGCGATGACGTCGAGGCCATTCTGGCGCTCAAGCGTGATCGCAAGGCCGTCATTCTAGCCCACAACTATCAAACACCCGAGATCTTCCACTGCGTGGCCGATATCGTCGGAGACAGCCTGGCGCTGGCTCGCAAGGCAATGACCGTCGATGCGGACATCATCGTGCTGGCCGGCGTGCATTTCATGGCTGAGACGGCAAAGCTCCTCAATCCGGACAAGACGGTGCTCATTCCGGATCTCGGCGCGGGCTGCTCGCTGGCTGACTCGATCACGGCGGACGACGTGCGGCTGATGCGGCAACGCTATCCTGGCGTGCCGGTCGTGACCTACGTCAACACGTCCGCTGCCGTGAAGGCCGAGTCGGACATCTGCTGCACCTCCGGCAACGCCTTGGCGGTCGTGGAGTCGCTTGGCGTTGAGCGGGTTATCATGCTGCCTGACGAATACCTGGCCAGAAATATCGCGGCACAGACTTCGGTCGAGATCATCGCCTGGAACGGCCATTGCGAAGTGCATGAGCGCTTCACGCCAGCCGACATTCGCGAGCTGCGCGGCGCCTACCCTGGCGTTACCGTGCTTGCCCATCCAGAATGCCCGCCGGAAGTTGTCGCGGTTGCGGATTTTGCCGGGTCTACGGCGGCGATGTCAGACTATGTCGGACGGCACAAGCCTGCGCGCGTCGTGTTGATGACCGAATGCTCGATGAGCGACAACGTTGCCATCGAGCACCCCGACGTCGAGTTCGTGCGCCCCTGCAACCTCTGTCCGCACATGAAGCGTATCACGCTCGCCAACATTCGCACGGCGCTGGAAGAAACCCGCCACGTCGTCACCATCGATCCTCGAGTCGTTGATCGGGCTCGGCTCGCAGTTGAGCGGATGCTTGCCGTATGACGCCAGAGGTCGGCGACATCAAGGGAGCGCCTGTGATCATCGGCGCTGGCGTTGCCGGGCTGATGACCGCGCTTCATCTGGCGCCGCATCCCGTTTACCTTCTGTCCCCGACGCGGCTCGGCACCGAAGCCTCCAGCATGCTGGCGCAAGGCGGGCTGGCGGCAAGCCTTGGCGCCGACGACAGTCCAGACCTGCATCTTGCAGACACGCTTGCTGCCGGCGATGGCCTTTGCGACGAGAGTATGGCCAGACGCGTTTTGAATGCGGCAGACCGTGCCATCGAGAATTTGATGGATCGGGACGTCGCCTTCGACTGCTCGTGGGACGGGACACTGCGGCTCGGGCTCGAGGCAGCGCATTCGCGTCGTCGGATTGTCCATGCCGGGGGCGACGCTACGGGTCGCGAGCTTGTGCGCGCGCTCATCATCGCTGTGAGGCGAACGCCTTCCATCACAATTCTGGAAGGCATGGATGCCCGCCGGCTCATTGTGGAAAATGGCGCAATCAACGGCGTTCTGGCGGCAAAAGGCGCACAGGCGATTGTCTTTCCGACGCGCCGCGTGGTGCTTGCGACCGGCGGTATCGGCGCCCTGTTCAGAGACACGACCAATCCGGCCGGCTCATTCGGGCACGGCCTGGCGCTCGCCGCATGCGCCGGTGCAGAACTCGCCGATCTGGAATTCATCCAGTTCCACCCGACAGCACTCGACGTTTCGCATCGGCCCATGCCGTTGGTGAGCGAAGCGGTTCGCGGCGAAGGCGCAGTGCTGATCGACGAGTGCGGGCACCGCTTTCTAGGCGATACGCCTGGCGGCGAGCTGGCATCGCGCGACGTCGTGGCACGGGCCGTATGGCACCAGCTTGCCACCGGACATCGTGTTTACCTTGACGCCCGGCAGTCCCTTGGCCCTCGATTCGCCAAGCGCTTCCCGGCTGTTGCCCGGCTTTGCCGCGATGCCGGGATCGACCCTGCCCTTGAGCCGATCCCGGTACGTCCGGCGGCACACTATCACATGGGCGGGGTGGCCGTGGATGCCGCGGGCCGCAGCACGGTGCCGGGTTTGTGGGCTTGCGGCGAGGTTGCATGCACCGGTCTCCACGGAGCCAACCGGCTTGCCAGCAACTCGCTGACTGAGGCCGTGACGACCTCGTTATGGGTCGCCCAAAGCGTAGCTGCCGCCGCTGCAGGCTGGCAGTGGCCAAGGTTTGTCGCCACGGCACCCCCGCGGCCCGACCCCTCCTCCGTTCGCCACGTGGTCTCGAATGGGCTCGGTGTTATCCGGGACGGGCAAGCACTATCCGACACCGTGGAAACGCTGCTGCCGATCGCGGTTCGCAACACTACCGCTTCCGATCCTGCTTTGATCGCGCTGATGATCGCCATCGCAGCGCTTCAGCGCGAGGAAAGCCGCGGTTCGCATTACAGGTCGGATTTCCCCACACGCAGCGCGCAGGCCCGGTCTTCACGCCTGACGCTCGCGACAGCAATGAAAGCTGCGGCCGCACTCAGCCTGCGACCCACGGAACGGAGTGCCTGATGACGTCACCTCCACCCCTTCCCGGGATCGTGATCGAACCGACCGTGCGTAGCGCTCTTCTTGAGGATCTGGGCAAAGCCGGCGATCTTACCAGCGATGCGATTGTGCCCTTTGACTGCAAGGCCACCTTTGCGTTCAGAACGCGGCAGTCTGGCGTTCTTGCCGGTCTTGATCTGGTGGCTTACGCTTTCATGCTTGTTGATCCGTCAATCGACATAAATTTTGGACGTCTGGACGGCAGCAGGGTCGCGGCGGGTGAGACTATTGCAACGGTGAGTGGACCGGCGCGTGGGATGCTTGCGGCCGAGCGTACAGCGCTCAATTTTCTCTGCCATCTCAGCGGCATTGCGACGGCAACAGCCGAGATCGTCGAGGCGGTGCGTGGACAGAAAGCAAGGATCGTGTGCACGCGAAAGACGACGCCCGGCTTGCGCGCGCTGGAAAAATACGCCGTGCGCGCCGGGGGCGGCGCCAACCACCGCTTCGGGCTCGATGATGCGGTGCTCATCAAGGACAATCACATCGCGATTGCCGGCGACATCCGCACGGCTATTGAGCGGGCGCGCGCCGCCGTTGGGCATATGGTCAAGGTCGAGGTCGAGGTCGACACACTGGACCAGCTCGAGATCGCGCTAGCCGCCGGGGTCGACGCCGTCCTGCTGGACAATATGTCCGTCAAGCAACTCACCCGGGCGGTCGCAATGGTCGACGGCCGCGCGACCACCGAGGCCTCGGGGCGCATAACGCCGTCAACGGCACCGGCCATAGCGGCAACGGGGGTCGACCTCATTTCTGTTGGGTGGCTTACGCATAGCGCGCCGATCCTCGACATCGGCATGGATGTTCCGATCGACGCATGCATCCAGAAGCATCTAAACTGATGAGAGCGCGTTCAATCAAGGTGGGGTCAATTGTGGCAGCAGGGTTCGTGCTATGAAAAAGAAGGGACCGGTTACCAACCGTGGCGAGGCACTTGCCTTCATCAGTGCCAATCTCAAAGAACTGCATCTGGTGGCAGCCTCTCACAAACTGCACTTGCTGGGATACTTTCTTGGGATGGCCTACATCGAATCGTACGATATGGTCCGCAAGGAACGCTCTTATCGTCAAAGCAAGATCGTAGATCAGGGATAGCCCCGCGGTGCGAACTGAGCCCTGTGGCAGCTTCAGCTCACACGATCCAACCTTGAGCGGTTTGGCGGCAACGATCAGTTGGAGTATTTGACAGCGCGGCAGGCTCACTTTGTCTGCTTGGGTTCGATGCCCTGTATAGAGTGGAATCGAGTGGGTCTAGTGGCCCTTCCCTGAGGCCCTATGCGAAGCTGAGGCGCGCGAATAAATCCAAAATACGTCAGGTTTGCATGCGTCGAGGAGGATACGCGTTTGCCTTTGTACGAGCCACTGCTTTGCCACCTGAAATCGCGCGAGCTGTTCGGAGCCATTGACCGGGTGCCGGCTCTTGGCATGCCAGTAAGCGAGCGGACCTTCGAGGTATCAAACCCTTCGACCGGCGAAGTGCTCGCGGAACTGCCCGACATGGGTGTTGAGGAGACGCGCGCCGCAATCGACAAAGCTCATGTGGCGCAACCTGAATGGGCCGCACTGACCGCGCGCGAGCGCAGCGACATCCTCTGGCGTTGGCACCAACTGATCGTCGATCACACCGATGATCTTGCCGCCATTCTCACCGCGGAAATGGGCAAGCCGCTCGCCGAAGCGAAGTCTGAGGTGGCGCATGCGGCCGCATATCTGCAATGGTACGCCGAAGAGGCCAACCGGATCTATGGTGAGACGATCTCGCCGCCCTCTACAGACCGTCGCATGCTGGTGATCAAACAGCCGATCGGCGTCGTTGGAACGATCACGCCCTGGAACTTCCCCGCCTCAATGGTTGCGCGCAAGATCTCGCCGGCTCTCGCCGCCGGCTGCACGATCGTGCTCAAACCTGCTGAACAGACGCCGCTGGTGGCGGGTGCAATGTTTGCTCTGGCCCACCTTGCCGGGTTTCCCGAAGGCGTCGTCAACCTGATCTATGCGTGCGAGGGTGATGCGGTCGGTCGCGAACTCTGCTTCAACCCCAAGGTCCGCAAGATCAGTTTCACCGGTTCGACCGAGGTCGGCCGGTTGCTCATGCGCCAGTGCTCGGACCAGATCAAGAAAGTCAGTCTCGAGTTGGGTGGCAATGCGCCTTTCATCGTCTTTGATGATGCCGACATCGATGCTGCCGTCGACGGTGCGATCCAGGCGAAGTTCCGCAATGCCGGCCAGACCTGCGTTTCCGCCAACCGGCTTTACGTCCAGTCGGGCGTCCATGACGAATTCGTCGCCAAATTCGTGGAGCGTGTCCGTGAGCTTCGGGTCGGCGACGGCTTCGATCCAGGTGTCGCGATCGGGCCCCTGATCGACAGGCACGCCCTGGCCAAGATCGAACTTCACATTGCAGATGTCCTCGCCAAGGGCGGCGCGATCCGATGTGGCGGCGGCCGGATCGGCAGCGATGGCAACTTTTTCCAGCCGACGATCCTCAGCAACGTCTCAAGGGAAATGATCGTGGCGCAAGAAGAGACCTTTGGACCCTTGGCGCCGATCATTCGCTTCGAGGATGCCGATCAGGCCGTGCGTGACGCCAACGATACGATATACGGCCTCGCCGCCTACTTCTATGCTTCGAACCTGAAGCGTGTCTGGCGTGTAGCGGAGGCCCTGGAATACGGCATGGTGGGGATCAACACAGGACGCATGTCCTCTGAAGCCGCGCCTTTTGGTGGGATAAAACAGTCCGGCATCGGGCGCGAGGGTTCGCGTCATGGACTTGAGGACTACCTTGAAATGAAATACCTCTGCATGGGTGGTATCTGAGGCGGCGGGCGGCGCCTGCCGCGATAAAGGCCAGCGGAAACGGCCGGACGCCACGATTCGACCCTTAGTTTCAGATTCGCGGAACAATCCACACCCAGTCTGCCTCATAAAGGGCCCGGTTTTCCGCCTATTATTTTGGCGGCCGAACGTCGTCAATTGCCTTCGTCGTGTGGTGGAACGCGGCGCGATAGCCGGTCAGCAACAAGCTTTGGGCGTCATTTTTCCCCGGCGGAATCGACTCCTCCCGATAGAAGTCTGACCTTCGCCAGCCTTCTGCGGGCAAGCGTTCGGGCGTTATCAGATCGAGCAGAAAGTCGTCGATCGCATGTGTGAGCGCATCAGACCTCTGTTCGAATCGAAGGAGCAAGGCGCGCGCTTCTGCGATCGCGGCCGGGCAATCGTCTAGGTCTATCAGTGAATCGATCCTGTCAAAGATCTGCAAGCGTCCTCACTCTCCCAAGCCACACGCAGCGCATCGAACGCCGCTGATGAGTGAGTTTTCAACGAAAGAACAGGGTCGCGTTTCGCGAAAAGGCATCGCTCGGCAGCGCGTCGATGAAGCATGGTACGCCAAACGACTAGTGAATCCCGGCTCACCAGGATGTCGGCGAAGGCGAGAGCCGGCCACGTCTGCGTCTCGGCCGCCTAACCATTGGTCAGGAGGAACTGTGGCCCCATTTGTCGGGGGCAAATGGGTTCCATCTATTCTTCCAGCCGCCACGGTTCAGCCTAGATTACATGGGAAGCGACAATAACGGAAAGCAAAGGTTCGCAAAATGAGTAGGGTGGCTGGATCAAACGAAGATTTGGCTGCACCAACGACCTTTGGGCCACTTTTGCAGCCCACCTTTCGTTCGATCTGGCTCGCGACGCAGGTTTCAAGCCTCGGCTGGTTGATGCAGACTGTCGCCATCAGCTGGCTGATGGCGACGATCTCGACTTCCGATCTGATGGTTGCGTTGGTGCAGGCATCATCGAACCTGCCCGCCTTCGTCTTGTCCGTCTTTGCCGGGGCTCTCGCCGACAATTTCAGCCGGCGCAGGGTCATGTTCGCCGGTCGGTGCCTTATGGTGATTGCGTCAGCGATGCTGACCGCGTCCGTGGCGCTGGGCTTTGTCAGTCCGTGGATGATCCTCGGCTTCAGCTTCTTGATCGCAAGCGGCGGTGCTCTCTATGATCCGGCCTGGCAAGCGTCGGTTGGCGATATCGTGGATCGACGCGATGTTCCCGCTGCCGTCACCCTGCTTTCTGTTGGCTTCAACACCGTCCGGACCGTGGGTCCGGCGCTCGGCGGCATTGTGGTTGCCTCATTCGGCCTTATGGCGGCATTCGCCGTGACCACGCTCACCTATTTCGTACCCTTGGCCACTATCTGGCGCTGCAAGTGGAAGGCTCGCTCGTCCCCTCTTCCACGCGAGTCGATGAGGACGGCCATCTATGACGGGCTGCGCTTCACGGCGATGTCATCGGAGATCAAGGCAGCGATCGCGCGCGGAACCCTCTTTGGCCTGGCGAGCATCGCCATACTCGCGCTGCTGCCGGTGGTTGTCCGCGACCAGCTGGGAGGAGGCCCGCTTGCCTATGGCGCGCTCATGGCCGGCTTCGGGACCGGTGCCGTCTTCGCCGGCCTCTCCAACAGCCTGTTCAGACGGAGCTTGTCGCAGGAGCGGCTGATGAGGCTTGCGTGCGTCGCCTGCGCGGCGTGTTCTCTCTCCCTGGCACTGACAAGTTCGGTCGGGGTGGCGGCAATTGCACTCGCCTTGGGCGGCGCGGGCTGGGTCACCGCCTGGTCGGGGGTCGGTGTGAGCGTGCAGCTGGCGAGCCCGCGCTGGGTCGTGGGGCGCACAATCTCGATCTACTATGCTTTGATAGATGGTGGCATCGCGCTCGGCAGCTGGGTGTGGGGCACGGTTTCCCAGAACCATTCCCTGACCTGGGCGCTGGAGGGCTCCGCTGCAGCCCTGTTGATCGTCGCTGCAGCCGGCGTTCTGTTTCCTCTTCGCGAGCGCCGCGACTCCGAGCCCGATCCCTTGGAGGAATTCGATGCCCCAGCAGTCGCTCTCAATCTGAAGCCGAGAAGCGGCCCGATCGTGGTCAAGGTCGAATATCTGATAGCCGAGACAGATCTCGAGGCCTTCCTCGACCTCATGCGCGAGCGGCGTCATGTCCACAGCCGCGTCGGTGCTCGGAATTGGACGCTCCAGCGGAACCTGCAGAAGCCTATGCATTGGACAGAAACGTTCCGCACGCCGACCTGGACGGACTACCTTCGCCTTAATCATCGTCTGACGGAAGTGGACAAGGAGTTGGACGAGCGTGTCTTTCAGCTGCACGCGGGAGAGGAAGCGCCTCAGATCACAATTTCGATCGAAAGACCGACAAGCTCGGTCCGCAAACCCTATCAGTCAATCCTTCACCTTCCCCGTCATTGAACCCCGACCGGCACAAATCTGGGGCTCAGCAATTGTTGACTGCGAGCGCGATCGATCAGCCCCGCCGTGAAAGAAGCCGCCGCGAGTTGTCTATGAAACAGGACTGCAGTGGACACACTCCCCGTCCGCATCGCTCAGCACTCGCGGCATGGATCGTTTCTGGTCAGGCGGAGCCGGTCGCGCCTTTCCGGCAGGACCATCTCGTCGAGGAGTTGCGGGCCAGCCACGTTTCGGTGCGAGAGGCTTTTCGCCGCCCCCTTTGTATACACTCGGGTTTCGCTCCGCTGCGGGTTGCAACGAGCGACTTACCTCACCGCAGAGCGGTGAGGCGAACGCCAATGATCGGCAGCCGAGCTTGGGGCTGCGCCAACACCATCAATCTCGCGCACGAGCAGTTACGCAACATCCTGTGTCCGCCCTTCAGAAGGCGACGAGCAATTCTATCCGGCAGGACCTGGCTTCTCTAGAGCGTGCCGGAAGCGGACACTATAGGGGCGGACTAGATAAATGCGTGGGGACGGGTGGACGAAGGAGTACGATAGGATTAGACGACGTTCGCAAATCCCCCAAATCAGCCGAGAGCGCGATGAAGCAGCAGCGACCTTTTGTCGTCGAGATAAAACAGAAGCGTGGCCTGGTGAAGCGGCCAGAGTCGATCTGGGCCGGCATTGACCTGGCCGCCGTCGCGAACGATGTCGCGAAAGCGACCACGAAAGATGCGGCCGATGACGCGGTGCGGCAGCCGATTGTTCCAAGCGAAGATGTTCGTTCTCTGCCCGTGTTCACCACCGCTGAAGTAATATCCGACGCCCGGCGCTTGAGCATGCCTGACGTACCGCTTTCTGAGCCGCCAACCGTTGAGGAAGCACCGGTTCCGGATGCATCGCACGCACCGCATGGAAATCGACGAACACGCAGCAGGAAGCGATGGCAGAAAGACGTTCCTTTGCCGCGAGGTGAACGATGGAAGCGGCGCCTGCCATGGATGCTGCGCCAGAGCCGGCCTGAGCGGTAGGTCGACAGCGCCAGGATTGAAGCTGCTCTGCCGAACTGTCCACAAACGTAGGAAATCGCTTGTTTTCTGCTGGCGGAGCCTGAGACCGCAACGGCACGCGACTATCGCCGCGTGCCGAGCCTGAGTTTGAAATCTTCCTTAGGCTGCTTCGCAGATCCGGGCCGACGCAATCTTGTGGTTGGCCTTTTTGTCCCTCCAGCTCGCTGAGACGCTCACGTTCGGCGGCGACCACAGGGCGGCGATGGGCCGGTTGGGCATGCCGCGTACAAGCGCTCGCGCAACCAGTAGCAGGACGCGCCGAGAACACTTGGATATCCGAAATCGCGGTCAGCATCATCGGATCCCAGTTGACCAGTCGTGTGTCGCGATAGATCAAGCCTTGCCTGTAGACCGTGACGAAGACTTCCAGAACGGCCTTCGACAGACCCTCGTCCATGGTGAAGCGTTCGAAGGGCAACGGGGCCTGCAATTCAAGTATTTAGGTCCGGACTAGACGGCTCCGCGGCAATGCCCGGAATGTCGTCTATCCGCACAGGTTTCCCGATCAAATAGCCTTGAGCTTCATCGCATCTGACGCGGCGCAGATAGTCGAGCTGTTGTGGAGTTTCCACGCCTTCGGCTGTTACCTCAATTCGAAGCTCATGCGCCAGTTCAATCAATGATCTTACAATCGCGGCGCAGTCCGCATCGGTCAGCATATCCTGGACAAAAGATCGGTCAATCTTGAGCCGCGAAAGAGGCAATTTACGAAGGTAAGTGAGTGACGAATAGCCGGTGCCAAAATCGTCAAGTGCAACTGTGACGGATAACGTAATTAAGGATTGTAATAATGAAATCATTTCCTCAAAATTCGAAATCAGCACAGTTTCCGTGATCTCGACCTCCAGTCTTCGGGGCTCCAACCCGGCTTCAGCCAAGGCCACTTCAATTCCATCCAGCAAGGCTTTATTCTTAAGCTGCACTACCGACAAGTTGACGGAGACCCGCACGTCGCGCGGCCAGCGCGCAGCCGCCGAACAAGCCGTTTTGACAACCCAGTGTCCGATGGAGTGGATCAAACCCGTTTCTTCAGCGATAGATATGAACTCCGATGGAGGGATCGCGCCAAGGGTCGGATGCTGCCACCGCAGCAGGGCTTCAAAACCTCGAATGCGATCGCTCGCGAGATCGAGAAAGGGTTGAAATGCGAGCGAAAGCTGGTCATTGGCCAGCGCAGAAGCCAGATCTCTTTCAAGGGCATGGCGCCTTGCAGCAGCTTCATCGTCGCCTGGGCTGAAAAACTGGATGGAGCCCGCCCCCAGCGTCTTCGCCCGGTGTAGCGCGGTGTCGACGCACCGCAGGAGTTGGTTGGCATCCAAACCATCAGTGGGCGCCAAAGCGATGCCGAGAGAGGGCCTGCAGTATATCTCCCGCCCTTCGATCAAGAAGGGGCCCCGCATGGCATCTATGATCTGTTTGGCCAAAGACCTGATTTGATCTGGCCGGATATCGCGCGCAGCGATTATTGCAAATTCATCCCCCTCCAATCTCGCGATGCTATCGCTCTCCCGCGTCGATTTCCGAAGTCTCGCAGCCACTTCGACCAAAAGGGCATCCGCTATTGCTCGGCCAAAGTGATCATTCATCTCGTCGAAATTGTTAAGATCGAACAAAAGTAACGCAAAGTGTTGGTCAAACTGCTTTGCGTCCACCAACGCGTTCTCCAACCGCTCATTGAAGCTGAACCGGTTTGGCAAACGCGTTAGAACATCCCTGCGAATGGCATCTTCGCTTTCGGCTTGCAGAATGAAGCGTTGGGTGAATCCGACTGCGTGGGCAAGCACTGCACGAAACAGCGTGATGGCGTAGCTCACTATCAGGATTGCGACGGGCAGATTGACGGCGTCCCCCACCCCCACAATCGCAACCGCCGAACCGAGGAAGATCGGTAGCGTGTACGCGACGGCCGCAATAGGAATCGTGGAAAAAGAAGCGGCACCGCCTGCGATCATCCCTGCGCTCAGGCAGGTAATGACGACCTGGGCTGCGCCTGTTGCCCCGCTGAAGAACAGAACGGGAAGTGCTCCCCACCAGGTGCCGAACAAGAACGCGTTCCGCACCAGGTTTTGCGTTGTCCGGCGAGACACTGACTTTGGTTTGACTGACTGAAACGATGATCTCGCTCTTAGGCCTACGAACCCAGCGGCGACGATGATGGCACTCGCCCAGAGGACGGCTTTCGTTTGGTCGGGCGAGCCCCAAACCGCCATAACAAAAGTGGCCGCATTGAATATGTTCGCAACCATGCCCACAAGCGTGTTGCGAAGCACGATACTGACCTGCTCCGCCCTGATTCGGCCGGCAAGTGGTTCGATCGTCGAGGGCCCGCCAAAAGCGCGCAGATCTCCCGCCAGAAGGTCACCGAACCTTGCGGTAGACAGGCGCTGCATACTCTTTCACTCCCCCGTCCTAGAGTAGTAGCTGCGTGTTGGTCCCCTATCACCGAACAATTCGGAAAAAGTAAATTTCAACCGCAAATTTTGGCAAATCCAGTAGGGAAAGGTCTGCGGCGAAAAATCGAAGATACCGAAAACCGCAACGCTCCCTTGCCAAACGCCGACCTAACATGGTCCATGTTCGCTATCCGAGCGAAATCGTGACCCGTTCTGTCTGGCCCTACTTCCGCTTCAATCTGAGCCTGCGCGATGTCGAGGAAATGCTGCGATCGCGGGATCGTCGTTCCTACGAGATCATCCGCCGATGGTGCCGAAAACATGGCCCTGATTATGCGCGCCGCATACGCCGCACGGCGCCGACGAAAGACCGTGTCGGCACCTCGCCGACGGTCGAGGAAGCGTGGGATCCGGAGGCATCGCACCCATCGGCTGCACTCAGATGGACCGGTAGAAGGAAGCGGCGGGCAGGAACATGTGCCTTTGCGACGAGGGGACGATGGAAGCGGCGCCTACCATGGGTGCTGCGCCAAAGCCGGCGTGGGCGGTAGGGCCGACTGCGTTAGGATTGAAAGCTGCCCTTTGTCGAGCCGTCAGATGACGGGCTGCGCATGGAGGATTCCGGCCCAACAACATTGTAGTTCGGATCGCACCCATACTGACAATCCACGCCGAGTTATTCCGCCACAAATCCCCAATTGACCTCCGGATAAACTCTACGCGTCGGATCACGGCGGCCGGGACAGCGAAGCAGAACTGAAAGCAAGCCCAGTCGGGTGTGATCGAGGTGACCGTCAGCGCCTGCAAGCGGCCCTTGGCCAGCGCCGATGGCTACCTAACCCGGGCGTTTCTTTCGCCTCTCATCGCAGCTTCAAGGTCCGCGGCCAGAGGGCGCCGCGCTATCGACGGTTGACGGCGACACAGTCAACACCAGCTGCTTCTGCCTGTTGGCCACCCAATCGCGCATAAAGGACAACTTGCGCAGTATTCCCTTTGGGCGCCAAGAGCGGCAGAATCGTTGCGTTTAAATTGCACCTTACGCATTCACAAAACCGCCCCCTTGGAGTACTGGGAGCGCAGAGAAATCTCCGGTCGCAGCCTTACCCGGTCAAAACAAGGACTCAAACCATGAATGCCCTCGTCATCTGCTCCGGCGGATTGGACTCTGTTTCGCTCGCTCACAAGGTGGCGACCGAGCAGAAACTCATTGGCCTGCTATCGTTCGATTACGGCCAGAGGCACAAAAAGGAACTCGGCTTTGCCTCTATCTGCGCCAAACGGCTGGGTGTTCCGCACCAGATCGTCGATATCCGCGATGTCGGCGGGAACCTAGGCGGCTCGGCGCTGACTGATAGTGTGGACGTGCCCGACGGGCACTATGCCGAAGACTCCATGAGGATCACGGTGGTGCCGAACAGGAACGCCATCATGCTGGCTATCGCCTTCGGGGTTGCCGCCGCGCGGAAGGCCGATGCGGTGGCCACTGCCGTCCATGGCGGAGATCATTTCATCTATCCCGATTGCCGGCCCGCTTTTATCGACGCCTTTCAGGCGATGCAGAACCATGCACTCGCAGGCTACGCCGATATCGGCCTTTATGCTCCCTATGTGAATATGTCGAAGGCTGACATCGTCAGCGAGGGGGCAAAGTACGCCACGCCGTTCGAGGCGACTTGGTCCTGCTACAAGGGCGGCGCACGTCATTGCGGTCGCTGCGGGACATGCGTCGAACGGCGCGAAGCATTCGATCTGGCCGGCATTGCCGACCCGACAGATTATGAGGACGCGGACTTCTGGCTCCACGCTATCCAGACAAGGAGCGCGTGATGTTCCGCATTACCAAAGAGTTCCACTTCTCGGCCTCGCATCAGCTCACCTCCTTGCCACCAGATCATCAGTGCGCGCGTCTACACGGCCACAACTACATCGTCGTAGTGGAGCTTTCAGGTGGCGAACTGGACGAACATGGCTTTGTGCGCGACTACCAAGACCTGGCGGCGCTCAAGCACTACATCGACGGGACGTTCGACCATCGCCATCTTAACGACGTCCTGGGGCATGACCGTGTCACGGCGGAATGTCTGGCCAGGCACTTCCACGACTGGTGCAAGGTGCGGCTACCACAAACCTCCGCCGTGCGGGTGAGCGAGACGCCGAAAACCTGGGCGGAATACCGGCCATGACGTGCGCAATGCATCCCGGAATTCGCGTCAGCGAGATTTTTGGGCCGACCATTCAGGGCGAAGGCATGCTGATCGGCTTGCCGACGGTGTTCGTAAGAACGGGCGGGTGCGATTATCGCTGTTCCTGGTGCGACAGCCTGTATGCGGTGGACAGTCGCTTCCGCCATGATTGGGAGATGATGTCTGCCGACGCGGTGTGGCAAAAGGTCATTGCGCTTTCCGGCGGCCAGCCCGTGATGGTGTCGCTGTCGGGCGGCAATCCGGCCATCCAGCCGCTTGGCCAGCTGATCAACCGCGGGCATGGTGAGGGCTACCGCTTTGCATTGGAAACCCAAGGATCGGTGTCCAAGCAATGGTTCGCGGATCTCGACGTGCTTGTGCTCAGCCCCAAGCCGCCCTCAAGCGGAATGACGACGGATTGGGCCGCATTCGACGCCTGCATCGAGGCGGCGCAGGATAAGCCGCAGATGGCGCTCAAGCTCGTCGTCTTCGACGATGACGACTATGCCTATGCCAAGGACGCTGCGGCGCGCTATCCGCAATTGCCCGTCTATCTCCAGCCCGGCAATCACACGCCGCCGCGTCCCGGTAACGAAGACGCGTTGATCGACATGGCCGGTGTGATGAAACGCATGGAATGGCTGGTCGAAAAGGTGACCCGCGACAGGTGGTTCGAGGCGCGTGTACTGCCGCAGCTTCATGTTCTGCTGTGGGGAAACAAACGGGGCGTCTAGCCCACGCGGAAGGATTGCCGATGACGAGCAAGACAGACATCTAAAGCAAACTCACCCAATCGGGCGATAGCAACGTCGGTTCGGCAAGCCCGAAAATGCCGTGCTGGAAAAGGTTCCGAATCCGCATGGGCTGGCCTTATTGTGGGCGCTTCAGCGCTCCTCTGGGGCGTGACTTGCTCTCGATACGTGCGCGCGCTTCCGCTGGGTTTGAGTGGTCGCCGATCGCCGCCATGGGCCAAATGCGCTTGACAAAATAGCGTCGGCTTGTTCAACGTAAGTCATTCACCAGGGGAGTCCCGGCAAGGGGCTGAGATACTGCTGGCTTTCGCGGCGCAGTGACCCGTTGAACCTGATCCAGTTCATACTGGCGTAGGGACGGTGCAAGCGCTTTGCGGGAGTTTACGCCCGAGGTCCTGTTTCGGCAGGTCGACAGAAGCGTCTTTTCATCTTCCGGCACAGAACTGGGTCTCCAATGCACGAGCAAAGGAGCCTTAAGATGAATGCCCTCACCCCCGCCGTGTCGACGGGACCGCTGCCTGCCTCACGCAAAATCCACAAATCCGGTACCATCCACCCGCAGCTCAGGGTGCCGATGCGCGAAATCTCCGTCCATCCGACGGCCGGCGAACCGCCCGTCACCGTCTACGATCCGTCCGGCCCCTATACAGACCCGACTGTCGAAACCAGCATCGAAAATGGCCTTGCACGGCTTCGCCACGAATGGATTACGGCGCGGGGCGATGTCGAAGTCTATGACGGCCGCCATATCCGGCCGGAAGACAATGGATTTGCGGTGGGCGAACGCCTGACACCGGAATTTCCCATCCGCCACCGACCGCTCAGAGCCAAAGCAGGCAAGGCGGTGACGCAGCTTGCCTATGCACGCGCCGGCATCATCACACCCGAAATGGAGTTCGTCGCCATTCGCGAGAACCTTGGTCGCGAGATCCTGCACGGCAAGCTTGAGCGCGACGGCGAGGCTTTCGGCGCGACGCTGCCCGATTTCGTCACGCCCGAATTCGTCCGCGACGAGGTGGCGCGCGGACGGGCGATCATTCCCGCCAACATCAACCATCCCGAAAGCGAGCCGATGATCATCGGCCGCAATTTCCTGGTGAAGATCAACGCCAATATCGGCAACTCCGCTGTCACCTCCTCGATGGCCGAAGAGGTCGAAAAGATGGTCTGGGCGATCCGCTGGGGCGCCGATACGGTGATGGACCTGTCGACCGGCCGCAATATCCACAACATCCGCGACTGGATCGTCCGCAATGCGCCGGTGCCGATCGGCACGGTGCCGCTCTACCAGGCGCTCGAGAAGGTTGGCGGCATTGCCGAGGATCTGACCTGGGAGGTGTACCGCGACACGCTGATCGAACAGGCCGAACAGGGCATTGACTATTTCACCATCCACGCCGGCGTGCGGCTGCCTTACATCCCGCTGACCGTCGACCGGGTCACTGGCATCGTCTCGCGCGGCGGCTCGATCATGGCCAAATGGTGCCTGCACCATCACCGGGAAAGCTTCCTTTACGAGCATTTCGCCGAAATCTGCGACATCTGCCGCGCCTATGATGTGTCCTTCTCGCTCGGTGACGGCCTTCGTCCCGGCTCGATCGCCGATGCCAACGACGCCGCGCAATTCGCCGAGCTGGAAACGCTCGGCGAGCTGACCAAGATCGCCTGGGCGAAAGATTGCCAGGTGATGATCGAGGGGCCCGGCCACGTGCCGATGCACAAGATCAAGCAGAACATGGACAAGCAGCTCGCGGTCTGCGGCGAAGCGCCGTTCTATACGCTTGGACCGCTCACCACCGACATCGCGCCGGGCTACGATCACATCACCTCCGGCATCGGTGCGGCGATGATCGGCTGGTTCGGCACCGCCATGCTCTGCTACGTCACGCCGAAGGAACATCTCGGCCTTCCCGATCGCAACGACGTCAAGACCGGCGTGATCACCTACAAGATCGCGGCGCATGCCGCCGACCTGGCGAAGGGTCACCCGGCGGCGAAGATCCGCGACGACGCGCTGTCGCGGGCCAGATTCGAGTTCCGCTGGGAGGACCAGTTCAACCTGTCGCTCGATCCCGAAACAGCGCGGTCCTTCCACGACCAGACCTTGCCCAAGGAGGCGCACAAGCTGGCGCATTTCTGCTCGATGTGCGGACCGAAATTCTGCTCGATGCGAATTTCCCACGACATCCGCGCCGAAGCGCAGAAGGAGGGCATGGCGGCGATGGCGGCGAAATACCGCGAGGGCGGCGATCTCTACCTGCCGGCGGACGAGACCGGCGCACCGCTCATACCTCAGCCAGGTGAGCCATCATGAAGGTGCTGGTCAAAGGGGCCGGCGTTGCCGGCCTCACCGCCGCCTTCGAGCTCGCCGCACGCGGCGCGGCGGTTTCCGTTGCCGAGACAAGGCCTGGCCTTGGGGGCAATGCGTCGTGGTTCGCCGGCGGCATGTTGGCGCCATGGTGCGAGCGCGAAAGCGCCGAGCAGCCGGTGCTGGATCTCGGGCGCGGTGCCGCCGACTGGTGGGATGCCGCAACGCCCGGCCAGGTGACGCGGGCCGGAACGCTGGTCGTGGCCGCGCCGCGCGATGCTGGCGAGCTCGACCGGTTCGCCAGCCGCACGTCGGGCCATCGGCACGTCGAGGAAGATGAAATTGCCTTGCTGGAGCCCGACCTCGCCGGCCGCTTCCGCCGTGGATTGCTCTTCCCCGATGAGGCCCATCTCGACCCGCGCCAGGCTATGGCGGAACTTCATGACAAGCTGGCGGCGATGGGCGTCGAATTCCGCTTCGATGCCGATGCCCGGCATGTTTGCGGTTTCGATGGTCAGCTCGACTGCACCGGAATGGCAGCAGCCGATAATAGGCTGCGCGGCGTTCGCGGCGAGATGCTGATCCTGCGCACGCCTGATATCTCGCTGTCGCGCCCGGTCAGGCTGCTGCATCCGCGCTTTCCACTCTATGCAGTGCCGCGCACCGACCACCGTTTCATGATCGGCGCGACGATGATTGAAAGCCAGTCCGCCGGACCAGTCACGGCTCGCTCCATGATGGAGCTGCTGGGTGCTGCCTATGTCGTCCATCCGGCCTTTGGCGAGGCAGAGATTGTTGAAACCGGTGTCGGCGTCCGCCCAGCCTTTCTCGACAATTTGCCGCGCGTCGAAACGAACGGTGAGATCATCGCGATCAACGGGCTCTATCGTCACGGTTTTCTCCTCGCCCCCGCCATGGCGCGCCAGGCTGCCGACCTGGTTTTCAGTCAAGACAGAAGCAAGGAGCTTGCTCATGAAACTGATGGTCAACGGCGAAGCGCATGAGGTTGCCGCCACCACGCTGGCCGAGCTGCTTGCCGCGCTTGACTATGAGGGCGATTGGCTCGCGACCGCCGTCAACAACGACCTCGTGCACAAAGCCAGCCGGGCGGAATTCCAATTGAACGACGGCGACCGGATCGAAATCCTCTCGCCCATGCAGGGAGGCTAGCCATGTTCGATCTTCTCGGGACGACGCTTCCCTCCCGCCTGCTTCTCGGCACGGCTCAATATCCTTCGCCGGCTATCCTTTCCGATGCGGTCCAGGCATCGGGCACGTCGGTGGTGACCGTGTCCCTGCGGCGTGAAATGGCCGGCGGCAGGGACGGCGAAAAATTCTGGTCGTTGATCCGCTCGCTCGGCGTCAGAATCCTGCCCAACACTGCTGGCTGCCACTCCGTCAAGGAAGCGGTCACGACTGCGAAAATGGCGCGCGAAGTCTTCGGTACGAGCTGGGTCAAGCTCGAAGTGATCGGCAACCACGACACCCTGCAGCCGGATGTGTTCGGTCTGGTCGAAGCCGCCCGCATCCTGTGCGAGGACGGTTTTGCTGTATTCCCCTATACTACCGACGACCTTGTCGTTGCCGAGCGGCTGCTTGCGGCGGGCTGCAAGGTCTTGATGCCGTGGTGCGCGCCGATCGGTTCCGCTCTCGGACCGATCAACATCACGGCGCTGCGCTCGATGCGCGGACATTTCCCAGGCGTTCCGCTGATCGTGGATGCGGGGCTCGGACGGCCGTCGCACGCGGCAACCGTCATGGAGCTCGGCTTTGACGCCGTACTCCTGAACACCGCGGTCGCCAAGGCGGCCGATCCGGTCGGCATGGCGCGTGCGTTCGGCAAGGCGGTCGAGGCCGGTCGTGAAGCTTTCAACTCGGGAATGCTCGAACCGCGCGACGTCGCCGTGCCGTCGACGCCGACAATTGGCAGGGCAGTTTTTTCATGAAGCTCGACCCCTTCTACCTGATCGTCGACAGCGCCGCCTGGATCGAACGGCTGGTGCCGCTTGGCGTCAAGCTGGTTCAGTTGCGCATCAAGGATAGGGACGAGGCCACGTTGCGGACGGAAATCCGCCGCGCGAACGGCGTCTGCGCGGTCCATGGTTGCCAACTGATCGTCAACGACCATTGGCGCACGGCAATCGAGGAAGGCTGCGACTTCGTCCATCTCGGCCAAGAGGATTTGGCTGCGGCCGACCTGCTGGCGATTAAGTACGCCGGATTGAAGCTCGGGCTCAGCACGCACGATCATCTCGAACTGGAAACGGCTATCGCTGCCGAGCCCGACTATATCGCGCTCGGCCCCATCTATCCCACCATCCTGAAGCAGATGAAATGGGCGCCGCAAGGGCTCGAACGGATCAGCGAGTGGAAGCGCCGGGTCGCACCGATCCCATTGGTCGCAATAGGCGGCCTCAACCCCGACCGGCTCGACGGTGTCTTCGAGGCTGGTGCGGACAGCGCGGCGGTGGTCACCGACATCACGTTGAATGCCGATCCCGAAGCGCGCACGCGAGAATGGATCGAAAAGACAGACCGATGGCGCTGAGGCGAGAACCGCATGTGCTTGTCGTCGGTGGGTCGGACTCCAGCGGGGGTGCCGGAATTGCGCGCGACATCGAGACGATCTCTTCTATTGGCGTGCGCACCTGCCTTGCTGTCACCGCGCTAACGGTGCAGACTCACGAAGCCGTCACGGAAATCCATCATATGCAAGCCAGCCTGGTGGCGGATCAGATGTGCGCTGCGCTGCAGGCCAACCAGGTGGCGGCCATCAAGATCGGCATGCTCGCAACGGCCGAGATCGTCGTTGCCGTCGCGGCTGTGCTGCGCGAAAATCCGCAGGTTCCGGCAGTACTCGACCCCGTGCTGGCCTCGACGTCAGGCCGGGCGCTGCTGGAAGCAGGCGCCATCGCGGCCATGAAACGCGATCTACTCCCGCTTTGCCGCCTCGTCACACCCAATCTCATCGAACTGTCGATTCTAGCTGCGAAGCAAGCGACCGACGAGGACGGCGCAATCAGGCAAGGCAAGGAATTGCTGGCAGCCGGCGCGAAGGCCCTGCTGATCAAGGGCGGCCACGCGGCGGAACCCCGATCGACCGATATTCTGTTGTGCTCCGATCAAGAACCAATCCGCTTCGAGACACCCCGCCTTGCCGTATCGATGCGTGGGACGGGCTGCATGCTGGCCAGTGCGATTGCGGCGCATCTGGCGAATGCGAGCTCACTCGAAGACAGCGTGCGCAAAGGCAAGCTGTTTGTGTTCGAGAAGCTTCAAAAGAAATTTAGCCGGAGACATTGACGTTGCCTCAGCCAATCTTAATCGCGACCGCCCAACAATATCCAGCGCTCTGTCCGCGCATAGTTAGATGTCCGCCGTCCTTCTGCAAAGGCTCGAGAATGGCGATATCAATCCTGTCGCGCGGCATTTTTCGCGCTGCACCACCAAGGACCCACGGCGTTCAATGGTCGATGAGCGCTACGCACTTGATTTTACAGGGAAAATCGCCACAAAAAACATTTTAAGGCTTCGCCAACCATTGGGATCAATCGTGCGATTTTTGCACCTTGCGGCGTTCGACTGCGCGCCTTAGCCGTCTCGAAGAGTACCGTCATTGCTCCTCGTGCACCGGCGCCGGCCGGGGGTGCTACTACAATGACGTCCTAGCCTACAGCGGGCTGCGCCCGATCCGCCATTGATAGGGTGGTGGCGTGCCGTTCACTGCGTAGTCCCCGACGATGCGATCCTTGTAGATGCGCGGGTTATGGGACGACAGGGTACGGGCATTGCGCCAATGGCGATCGAGGCCGATCGGCTTCCTGGTCGAGGATGCACCCAACGCATCGAAGATAATCGTCGATGCCTCAAGAACCAGGTTTGTGACAACCGTCACCGCCTGCGATGTCTCGAGTTCGGCGATAGCGTTGGCCTTTTCCTCCGCGTCGGCGTTGCCGGCGAAGTGTGCCTGGTAAGCGCGTTCGATGGCCTGCGCGACCTGCAAAACGATGGCGCCAGCCGCATAGGCGTTGCTGCGAATGCGGCCGACGACCTGAAGCACCTGCGGATCCTGGCTTGAGCGCGGGCCAGCGGCATTGGAGTATGAACGCTTGCGCACGGCAACGGCGGCAGCAGTCTCGTTGGCAATCGCCCGGCCGATACCGGCAAGGGTGGCAAGATGCACCAGCTGGTAGAAGGCGGCGCCATAGCGGAACTTGTCATCGTCGACTACGACATCCTCGGGGTCGACGGTGGCATCGGTAAAGATCGTGGTGCCGCTGGCCGTGAGCGTCTGGCCAAAACCATCCCAGTCGTCGATGACATCGACGCCCGGATCGTCGCGACGCACCTGCAAGACGATGCCTTCGCCGTCAAGCCCCGTCGCGCCGACATCGATCCAGTCGGCAAACAGCGAGCCGGTGGTGTAGTATTTGGTGCCGTTGAGCACCAGCCGGTCGCCCTTCTTCGAGATGCGGGTCGAGAAGACGTCCTGTTTGGCATCGCCGATCTCGGTCCAGGCATTGCCGGCGATCTCGCCGTGGGCAATGCGCTCGGTCCAGCGTTTGCGGCTCTCGCCGGCCGTCTTGTTGACGACATCCTCGACAAACCCAAAATGACCGCGCAGCGCCTGGGTGATATTGGAATCGGCCTCCGACAGTTCGATCAGGATGTTGGCCAATTCAGGCAGCGTCGCGCCAAGACCACCTTCGGCTTCGGGTATGCGCAGCGCGCCCAGACCCGCCTGCTTCAATTTCGCGATCTCCGCCACTGGCAATTCGCGGCCAAGCTCCCGCTCAACCGCGCCGGCGGCAGTCTGTGCAAATATCGGCCGGAACCGTTCGGCCAGCGTCTCATAGCGAGCGCTGGGGCCTGCACCCCAGGCCGTGTCGATCTGTGTCATTTTCATTGTCCTGGAATTAGCCTTCCACCCGGGCCGGGCGAGGCGGTCAGTGTCGTTTGGCAACATTGGCACCGCCCAGATAAAAGTCCTGGACATCCTCACGGGCTCGCAATTCCTCTGCCGTTCCCGACAGAACGACGCGACCGTTTTCGAGGATGTAGCCGAAGTCAGCATAGCGAAGCGCGAGATTGGCGTTCTGCTCGGCAAGCAGGAAGCTGACGCCCTGCTCACGGTTGAGGATGTGGATGATCTCGAAGATCTCCTGCACGATGATCGGCGCGAGACCCATCGAGGGCTCGTCCAGCAGCACAAGGCTCGGCTTGGTCATCAACGCGCGGCCGATGGCCAACATCTGCTGTTCACCTCCGGAGGTCAGGCCGGCCTTGACCTTGCGCTTCTCCTTGAGACGCGGAAACCATGTGTAGATCCGTTCGACGTCGCCGTGCAGGTCTGCCCGGCTCGGCTTGCGGACGAAGCCGCCGGAGAGGATATTTTCTTCGACCGTCAATTGCGCAAAGCAATGGCGGCCTTCCAGCACCTGCACGACACCTTTGGCGACGAGCCGAGAAGCGGAAAGGCCGCTGACCGGCTCGCCCTGCCAGAGGATGCTGCCGCGGCTGACCTTGCCGCGCTCTGGTCCAAGCAGATTGGAAACCGCCTTCAGCGTGGTGGTTTTGCCCGCGCCATTGGCGCCGAGCAAGGCAACGACCTTGCCCTGCTCTACCTTTAGCGACACGTCGCGGACAGCGAGGATCGCCTGACCATAGAGCGCTTCCATATTCTGGACCTCAAGGAAGCCTTTTGCTGCAATGGTCATAGGTCGATCCTGTCCGTGCGGGTTGGTGTCAGTTCGTTGCAACGCGGGGCTCGATGCCCTTTTCCTTGGCGTAGGCGGCTGCCTTTGCCTTGATGAGGTCGGCAAACAGCGAGGCGTCGGCCTTTATCCAGTCGGTCCAGGTGTCCCAGGAGTGACCGTTCCACTGGATGATCTTGGCAGCGATGGTTTCGCCCTTGTGGTTGTCGATGGAGGTTTTCAGCGGGCTAATGAGGCCTTCCGCGCCAAGCTCGGCGATCCGCTTCTGATCGATGTCGAGGTTTTCGAGCGCCCACTGGCCTTCGGCGGCGGTCAATGGCCTGTTGCCGAACTTCTTGTGGCCGGTGCGCAGCGCCTCGACGAAGGTGATGGCTTCGATCACGCCATAATTGTAGTAGACCGTGCCGAACTTCGAATTGTCCTTCAGGTCGGACTTGCCCTTGTCGAGGATATTGTCCTTCAGCGTCTTCAAGATGCCGTAGTTGGTGCCCGGCGGGAAAACCGAGACTGCGAGGTAACCGTTGGCGGCGGCACCCGCCGGGCGGGCGTCGTCTTCCGAACCGCTCCAGATATCACCGATGATCCGATCGGCGGGGAAGCCGACGCGGGCCGCGGTCTTGATCGCCACCGGCGTCATCACGCCCCAGCCGCGCAGAAAGACCCAGTCGGCGTTTGCACGGCGGATTTGCTGCCACTGTGTCTGCTGCTGTTCGCCGGGATGCGGGACGGGGATCTGGATATCCTCGAAGCCATATTTCTTGGCGAGGATGCCGAGCGGCTCGATCGTATCGCGGCCATAGCCGCTATCGTGATAGAGCGTCGCGATCTTCAGCCCCTTGAGCTTGTCATAGCCACCCGCCTGCTGGGCGATGTAATCGACGATGATCTGGGCTTCGCTCCAATAGTCGAATACCAACGGATACTGGTAGGGAAAGACGCGACCGTCGGTGGCGATGTTCTGGCCACCGCCAGGGCTGACGATCGGGATCTTGTCGATGCGAGCCTTGTCTGTGAGGGCGACGTCGAGGCCGCTCGAATGCGGATAAATTGCCGCCGTCAGCGCGCCGTTGTAGCCATTCTTGTAGCGCTCGTAGCATTCGATGCCGCGCTCGATCGTGTAGGCCGTCTCGCATTCCTGGACCAGGATCTTGACGCCATCGACGCCGCCCTCGACCTCATTGATGTAGCGGAGATAATCGATGTTGCCGGCACCGAACGGAATGAACGATGGGGCATAGGGTCCGGTGCGGTAGGTAAACAGCGGATAGAGCTGTTGGCCCGTGCCGTCTTCGGCGAAGGACGCGCTGCTCATCAGCGTGACGGCCATCGCGGCAGCGGCCGCCAGCGACATGGTCTTGGTTAGCAATGACATGGTGCAACCCTTGTTTGATTGGTTTGAGAAAGTGACGACTGATGCTTGGGAGGAGGCGAAAGACCCGGCGCCGAGGTGTTTCGTCTGTCTGAGTTCAGTTGGATGATCGTGCTCGCGAGCGAAGGGCTTCCACGCCGCGCCTTCCGAGGCTTGACAATCCATCCGGTTCCTTGATCAGCAGCACGATGATGATCGTGCCGAAGATGATGTGCTGCAGGTTTGCCAGCGCGCCCTGATCACCGAGAAATGACAAATCAATGATCAGCGACAGCCGGTCGAGCAGGATCGGCGTCAGCACGATAAAGGCGGCGCCGAGAAAGTTGCCGAAGATGGTTGCCACACCACCAATGATGACGATGAACAGGATCTGGAACGATTTATCGAGATTGAACGCATGCGCATCCGAGGTGCCGAGATATCCGAACGCCCAGAGCGCGCCGGCGACACCAAGGAAAAATGAACTTATGCCGAAGGACAGCAGTTTGCGGCGCGCAACCCGGATGCCGATGACCGAAGCAGCAACATCCATGTCGCGGATCGCCATCCATTCGCGGCCGACTCGGCTTTTGACGATTGCGAAGGCCAGAGCGATGAGCAGCGCCGTGGTTGCAATGACCAGATAGTAGCGGCCGGTGGCCGTCTGCAGATCGTAGTCGAGGATCTGCAGTCGAGGCGCCGAGATGGTCAGCGACTGGCTGTCATTCGAAAACCAACTGAAATTGGTGAACAGCCATTCGAACAAGAACTGTGCACCGAGGGTCGATGCGCCGAGATAGAAGCCCTTGATGCGCAGCGACGGCAAGCCGAAGATGACGCCGGCAATCGCCGCGATCAGACCGGCAATGATCAGAACCGCCGGCAGCGGCAAGAATGGCGCGCGCAGCAGCAGATTGTAGGTCGAGAAGGCACCTATCGACATGAAGGCAGCCGAACCGATCGACACAAGCCCGGTATAACCCATCAGCAGGTTCAGGCCGATCCCGGCAAGCCCCATGATCACCGTCGGGATGATGATCGAGCTCAGCCAGTAGTCGTCGGCAATGGTCGGCACCGTAAAGGCGACAATCAGGCCAGCGACGACGGCAAGGGTGCCAACCCCGAATGCAGGCTGGCGGAGCGGCTTGGACGGAGCAGATTCCTGCAGCGTGGTCATGATCACACCCTTTCGATTTCGCGATCGCCGAACAGACCGGCCGGGCGTATCAGCAGGAAGCCGACAGCGAGGATGTAGGCAAACCAGGTGGAAACACTGCCATTGACCAGCGGGCCGACGTAGATGTCGGCCAACGCCTCGGTCGCGCCGACAAGCAGGCCACCGGCGATCGCGCCTGGGATGGAGGAGAAGCCGCCGATGATCAGCACCGGCAGCGCTTTGAGCGTCACCAGCGACAACGAATACTGCACGCCCTGGCGCGATCCCCAGACAAGGCCGGCAACCAGGGCCACGATGCCGGCGACGCTCCAGACGATGCGCCAGATGACAGGCAGGCGGATGCCGATCGACTGCGCCGCAAGCGTGTCGCAAGCCACCGCCCGAAGCGAGATGCCCATGCGCGTCTTGTTGAAAGCGATGGCCAGCGTGGCGACCAGCGTCAGTGCAATCAACGAGGCAATGATATCGAACTGGCTGACGTAGATGCTGCCGACCGGTACGGCGACATCGGGGATGCCGAGATCGAGCATGTGAACATCCATGCCCATCAGCAGTTGGGCAAGGCCCTCGATGACATAGCTCAATCCCAAAGTGGCCACGAACAGGGTCAACGGATCACGGTTTCGCAACGGCCGCAGCACCAGCCACTCGATCAGCATCGCCATCACCACCATGACAAGGGATGTGACGATGAAGGCCAGGGCGAAGGGCATGCCTTTCTCGGTCAGGGTGACGAAGGTCAGCGCCGAGAAAAGCAGCATCGCCCCTTGCGCGAAATTGAAGACTCCCGATGCCTTGTAGATGAGCACGAAGCCAATCGCGACGAGTGAGTACATCACTCCGGCAAACAGACCGCTGACCAATGTTTCAAAGAAATAGGACATGAGTTCCTCAGTGAACTGTGCCGAGATAGGCGGCTATCACGTCGGGGTTCTTGCGCACCTCGTCGGGTGCCCCGTCCGCGAGCTTGCGGCCGTAGTCGAGCACCACCACATGGCTGACGAGATTGAGCACGATGCCGACATCGTGTTCGATCAGCACCACGGTGGAGCCGAAGACGCGATTGACCTCGCGGATCACGCGGCTCATCTCCTCCTTCTCCTCCTGGTTCATGCCGGCCATCGGTTCGTCGAGCAGCAGCAGCTTGGGGCCTGAGACCAGTGCGCGGGCGAGATCAACGCGTTTCTGCAGTCCGTAAGGAAGTGTCGAAACTATGCTGTCCGCGTGACGGTCGAGCCCGAGGAAAGCCATGGTGCGCTCGGCACGGGCAAGGAAGCCGTGGCGCTCGGCGCTGTCCCTGCCCAGCCGGAAGATGTTTTCGAAAAAGCTGGCGGTGCCATGACGAGAAAGACCGGCCAGCACGTTTTCGCGCACCGATAGGCGCCGAAACAACGCATTGTGCTGGAAGGTCCGGCCGATGCCGAGATGGGCTGCCTTCTGCGGATGGATCGCCTCGAAGCGCAAACCGTCGAAGACAATGTCGCCGGCGTCGGCGCGATAGACGCCATTGATGACATTGAGAAGCGAGCTCTTGCCGGCGCCATTCGGCCCGATCAAGGCACAGATTTCACCCTTGGCGACGCTGAAGCTCAGTTCATTCAGGGCACGTACGCCCTTGAAGGACAGCGACACGTCGTGGAGTTCCAGCAAGCCTCTCATCACGCATTCACGTATTTCAGGCCGCCGAAGCACGGTCGACTTCGCGACGCTTGACGGCCTCGATGTTACGGTAGCCGTCGGCGGGATGCGTCGCAGGAAGATAGGGTCCGTCGCCGAACAGCTTCTCACGCAATGTGCCGGGCTTGTAGGCCGTGGGATAGACGCCGCGCTTCTGCAATTCCGGTACGAGCAAGTCGACGGCGGCCTCGAAGCTTTCGGGCGTCACCGCATAAGCAAGGTTGAAGCCGTCGACACCGGTTTCATCAACCCATTCCTGCAGGATGTCGGCGATGGTGCCGGGCGAGCCGACGAAGACCGGCCCGACGCCGCCGATGCCGCCCCATTTCGCCAATTCCTCGACGGTCCAGGCCTTGTCCTTGCCGGCGAAATGCTCGACCATCGAAACGATGGCATTGGTCTCGACCTTCTTGAGCGCGTCGGTCGGCGCATACTGGCCGAAGTCGATGCCGCTCCAGCCGGACATGAACACCAGCGAGCCGTCATAGGACGTATAGCTCTGATACTCCTCGAAACGCTTCCGGGCCTTTTCATCCGTTTCATCGATGATCAGTGTGGTGAGGTTGTAGATCAGAACTTTCTTCGGATCGCGGCCGGCCGCAGCGGCCTTTTGGCGGATTTCGGAAACATAGGCCTTGAGCAGTGATTTGGTCGGCGCGCCGACGAAGACGCACTCGGCATGGGCAGCGGCGAAGGCCTTGCCGGGACCGGAGGCGCCCGCCTGATAGAGAACCGGGGTGCGCTGCGGCGACGGCTCCGACAGATGGTAGCCAGGCACGTCGAAGAATTTGCCCTTGTGGCCGATTTCATGAACCTTGCTTGGGTCGGCGAAGATGCCTCGGACCGGATCACGCTGTACCGCACCCTCTTCCCAACTGCCTTCGAACAGCTTGTAGAGCACCTCGACATACTCGGCGGCGACCTCATATCGGTTGTCATGGCTTTTCAAGCCGCCCTGGCCGACATTCTTGGCGCCACTTTCCAGATATGAAGTGACTATGTTCCAGCCGACACGACCTTTGGTGTGGTGGTCGGCGGTCGAAAGGCGGCGGGCGAATGTGTAAGGGTGTTCGAACGAGGTCGAGGCGGTAATGCCGATGCCGAGATGTTCGGTGGCAAGCGCGATCGGCGCGGCGAGCTGCAAGGGATCATTGACCGGAATTTGCGCCGCTTGCTCGATCGCGTGGTAGTTCGAGCCCTTGTAGACATCGTAATAGCCGATGACGTCGGCGATGAATATGCCGTCGAAAATACCGCGCTCGAGCGTCCGGGCTAGGTCCTGCCAGTAGTCCAGATCCTTGTATTTCCACGACTGGTCGCGCGGATGCTTCCACAGGCCCGGGGATTGGTGGCCAACGCAATTCATGTCGAAAGCGTTGAAGCGAATACGACGACCCATCCCTCACTCCTTTGATAGACTGCGGGGACACTACCGACAAGGCGAGGGCCGATTAAGATATCAGATGTTTTCTATAGATTTGATGGAGAATTATTATTCTGTCCTTGGGTCGGATCGTGGTACCCATAAGCGGCGCGGACTCACGACGATCCATATGTGCCGTGATGGTAGATCAGCGCTGGCCCGGGTTCGCCGCTCACCACATGCCTGACGCTGCCGAGGATCAGCGCGTGGCTGTGACGAACAATCGTGTCCTGGACTGTGCAGTCGACGGCGGCAAGCGCGCCGTCGAGTGCTAGTGCACCAGTTGCAAGACTGGACCAGCCAGCGCCATCATAGCGCGCAGACCCCTTCAGGCCGCCGCGCCCGGCGAAGCGGTCGGCAATCCCAATTTGGTCGGCACGCAGCACATTTACGCAGAAATGCCGGTACCGGCTGATTGCTGCCCATGTCGACGAACTCAGGTTGATGCTGACGACCATCACCTCCGGTTCGACCGATAAGGAATGGGCGGTGGTAACGGTTGCGCCGGTGCGCTCGTCGCCGATACCTGCGGTGACCACGGACACGGCTCCGGCCAGGTGTCGCATCGCTACTTTGAGCGGGATGGGGGTTTCATCCAGCAGAATGCGTTCGGTCAGTGTCATCTGGACAGCCTCATCGTGTTTGCAGCGTCACGACGCCTTGCGACGCAACGCGGTTTGGTATCCCAACCATTGGTGAATTTCGGCGGCGATCCTCTCGGCATGGGCGGTGACTTCGGGGATGCCCATCAGCTCGCCGACGCTGCCGCGCGCCAGTGGTCCACTGACGAAAATATTGTCGGTCGGATTGCCTGACGCGCTGACCGCGCGGCCCTGCCTGTCGGTCTCCAGACCGAGACCGGTCGGGTCAAGATGGACCAAGCCCAGATGTCCAAGGGTGGCAATCGCCGTGTTGGTGCGAAGAATATCGGCGTGCGCCGGCCCAGTCGTCACGATCACGCTGTGGAACGCTTCGACGATGAGGTTATGTTGGCGCCGTGGCCGCTGCGTGACGCGAATACGCCCATCGGCTTCTTCGGCCTTGACAATCGACGCGGCGCGATAAGCGAGCGTGCCCTCGGCAAGGCGGCGATCCAGCACGGCCGCGACCTGTGGCGCGATGCGGAAGCGATGCACGTCCCAGAGCGCGCGAAGATGGCGCACCACGCGGCGCTGCTCGGCCAGCGGCAAGGTCTGCCAGATGAACTGCCCCTGACGCCGGACAGCGTCGAGGACGGGATACCAGCCTTCACCTTGTTGCGTTGCTGCTGCGATCGTAGCCCGGATCTGCCTGAGCAGCACCGTGGCGCTGCGCGAAGGCAGGGTCGTGAAATCGCCGACCGGGTCGCCCTGCATCGCTGCCTGCACATGCGAGCGATAGCCATGGCGCGACAGTGCCGTGATGCGGCCGCGATGTCCCCTGCGGTCGAGAGTGGCGATGACGTCCGCCGAGGTCAGCCCGGTGCCGACGATGAGAACATGGTCATCGCGGCCGATCGCCTGCAGTCGTTCGAGATCGTAGGGATTGGCCACCAACCCGGCGACGGCGGCCACACTGCGCAGCGGCGCCGGCACTGCCGGCAATGGATGCGTAGCGGCGATCACCACAGCCTCGGCGGCAAGCGTTGCGCCATCGGACAGGACGAGCCGGTAGCCCTCGCCATTGCGCTCGACCGAAGCAACTTCGGCCCTGACATGGCGGATCGCTTTGCTCTGCAGGAAGGGCTGCAGGTGGGATTCGACATAGCGGCCGAAGACCCGACGCTGCGGGTAGATCGCGCCGCTGGCGACGACCGCCTCCATGTCGTCCAGAATGGCGCCGGTCTGCTCCAGCCAGTCGGAAAAATGGCCGGCCTCAGCGGAGATCAGCGTCATCCTGGACGCCCGCACGTTGATGCGGTGCGAAGGATCGGCCGTGGAATAGGCCAATCCGTGGCCGAGCGCCTCGCGCGGTTCGACGACAACGATATCGGCCGTGCCGGTCGGCAAAAGCCGCGCCAGGTGAAAGGCGGTTGCGGCGCCGGAAAAGCCGCCACCGATAATGGCAACCGCCGGTTTGCTGACCATGTCGGAAGCGCTCAAGACTGGCTCGCGCGCAGCGCCGATGGTCGGTGATCGCCGGCCACGGTCTCGCCGAACGGTCCCATGTTCACAGTCGTCGGCCGGGTCGAGATTTCATGATCCAGCGGCAACAGCGGCAGCACCAGTTCGCCGAAGCGATAGGCTTCCTCCAGATGCGGATAGCCGGACAGGATGAACGTATCGATGCCAATGCGCCGGTATTCGTCGATCCGCTCCGCCACGGTTGCCCCATCGCCAACCAGCGAGGTGCCGGCGCCACCGCGCACCAGGCCAACGCCGGCCCACAGGTTCGGGCTGATTTCGAGCTTGTCACGGCTGCCGCCATGCAAGCGGCTCATGCGCGACTGGCCGACCGAATCCATGCGCGCGAAAACCTTCTGCGCCTCGGCGATCGTCTTGTCGTCGAGCCGGCTGATCAGCCGGTCGGCATCGGCCCAAGCCTCGTCATTGGTTTCGCGGACGATGACATGCAACCGGATGCCGAAGCTCACTTCGCGGCCGGCTTTTTCGGCAAGGTCGCGCACGTGACTAATCTTGGCGGCGACGTCCGCCGGCGGCTCGCCCCAGGTCAGATATTTGTCGATCTGCTCGGCGGCGACCGCATTCGCCGCTTCCGACGAGCCGCCGAAATAGAGCGGCGGGTGCGGCGTCTGCACCGGCGGGAACAGCAGCCGGCCGTCCGCGATGCGGAAATGTTTGCCCTCGAAGGCGACAGTTTCGCCACTGAGTACCGCCTTGTAGATGTCGAGGAATTCCCGTGTTACCTCATAGCGCTCGTCATGGCTGAGGAAGATGCCGTCGCCCTTGTTCTCGACCGGGTCGCCGCCGGTGACGACATTGATGAGCAGGCGTCCGCCGGAAATGCGGTCGAGCGTCGAGGTCATCCGCGCCGCGAGCGTCGGCGACTGCAGCCCGGGACGGACGGCAACAAGAAAGCGCAACCGCTGCGTCAGCGGCGCCAGCGCCGACGCCACCACCCAGCTGTCCTCGCAACTGCGCCCGGTCGGCAGCAACGCGCCGTAGTAGCCGATGGCGTCGGCCGCCTTGGCGACCTGGGTGAGGTAGGGCAAGTCGACCGCCCTGCCCCCCTTGGAGGTGCCGAGATAGCGGCTGTCGCCATGGGTCGGGAGAAACCACAGGACCTTGATCCTGTCGGGGATGGCAATGCTCATGAATAGTCCTCTATGACTTGACGGCGTCTCGCTCAGCTCCAGGCATGGAACGGCGGATTGACGTCGTTCAGGTAGTAATTGCCGAGGATCGCGTATTTCCAGCGCACCGGATCGTGCAGCGTGTGGGTGCGGGCGTTGCGCCAATGCCGGTCGAGATTGTGCTCGGCCAATGTCGAGCGCGTGCCCGCGAGTTCGAAAAGTCTGTTGGTGGCGTTGATGGCGATCTCGGTGGTGAGGATCTTGGATTCCGCCACAGCGATCTGCGCTTCCGCGACGGTCTTCTCGTTGGGGTCGAGCACAGCGCGATCGACCGCAAGGCCGGCCTTGTCCAGAACCGCCTCGGCCGCGTTGGCCCGCAGGCGGAGGTCGCCGACCGCCTGGATCGTATAGGGATCCTGCCAGGCATGATCGACGCCGCTGTCGATCCACGCACGCGACTTAGTGCGCACGAAGTTGACGGTTTCGTCTATCGCCGCTTTGGCGATACCGAGATCGACCGCGGCCTGGATGATCTGGAAGATGGCGCCGTCGGCCGTCGGCCTGTCGTAGCCCTTGTAGCCGGGGACGAGATGCGTCTTCGGCACCTTGACATTGTCGAGCAGAACGGTGCCGGACAGTGTCGTCTTCTGGCCGAAGCTCGACCAGTCGTCGATGACAGTCAGTCCGGGCGCACCGCGGTCGGCGATGGCATACCAGGCGCGGCCTTCGTCATCGAGCGCCACGATCGGCACCAGATGGGCGAGCAGCGCGCCGCTCGAATAGAATTTCTGGCCATTGACCACGACGTGGTCGCCAGCGTCGACGAATTTGGTCTCGAAGTCGGCCGCCCGCTTGGAGCCGAACTCGGAGAATGCGTTGCCGAACCGCGTGCCGGACAGAACTTCGGCGAAGAGCAACTTCTTCTGGGCCTCGTCAGAGACGGTGCGGATGGCGGCGACGACGCCGAAATGGTTCTGCGGAATCTGGCCGAGCGACGGATCGGCCGCCGAGATGACGGTGATCACCTTCGACAGCGTCACATAGGAGAGTTCCGGTCCGCCATAGGCCTTCGGCACGTTGATCGACCACAGGCCGCTCTGCGAAAACGCATCGAGCTCTTCCTTCGGCCAGATGCGCTCGCGGTCCCGCCTGGAGGCGTCCCTGGCGAAGTCTGCGGCCAGTTTTTCCGCCACAGCGATCGCCTCGGCGTCGGTCTTGATGACATGCGCTCTGGCCGACGGACGCTCGACCGGGGGGACGGCGCTGCGGATATCGGACGGCTGCTTCGATTGGATGGTCATGCTGCTGTCTCCTGGGGAAAGTGTTGCAATGGGAGCGGCGCGCCGCCGAGATAGTAGGTCTTGATGTCGTCGCGCTGGCGCAGGTCGGCAGCCGATCCTTCCAGCACGCTTTTTCCGTTTTCGAGCACTGTGGCGCGGTCGGCATATTTCAGCGCAACCGCCGAATTCTGTTCGGCGACAAGGATCGACAGGCCTTCGTCGCGGTTGAGCCGCTTCAAGGCGCTGAAGATCTCATCGACGATCAGCGGCGCGAGCCCCATCGACGGCTCGTCCAGCACGAAGAGTTTCGGCCGCGACATCAGGCCCCGGCCGATAGCCGTCATCTGCTGCTCGCCGCCGGAGGTGAGGCCGGACCGAGTTCGCCTCTTCTCGGCGAGCCTGGGGAAAAGCGCATAGACGCGGTCGAGGTCGGCCTTGACGCCGGTGCGGGAGGACGAACGCCCGAGCGCGCCGGTCAGAAGGTTCTCCTCGACCGTTAGCGAGCGGAAACAGTGCCGTCCCTCGAGAACCTGGACCAGGCCACGGCGAACGAGGTGCGAGGGGCTTGCCCTCGAGACATCCTCGCCATCGAAGGTGATCCGGCCGGCGGTAACAGTGCCGCGTTCGGCCGGGAGGAGATTGGATACGGCGCGCAACAGCGTCGTCTTGCCGGCGCCGTTGGACCCAAGCAAGGCGACAATCTCACCTTTGCCGACTGATAGATCGACGCCGTGGAGCGCGGCGATGGCGCCGTTGTAGACGGCCTCCACGCGGGTGACCGACAGGATCGGGGTTTCCGGGCTGGACATTGTTGACTCCGCTGGGAGGATGGATGGCGCGGCCGGCCAGATTGTCGGCCGCGCCATGCCGAACTCAGTTGCTGACCACCGCTTCGGCATCCTCGGCCGTGCGGATCTTGATGCCCTTTTCCTTGGCATAGGTCTTGGACGACTTCTCGATGATCGGGCGCAGCAGCTTCCAGTCGGGCGCGATCCAGTCGGAGACGACGTTCCACTTCTTGCCGTCCCACTGCTGGAAGGTCACGTAGCCGTCACCTTCGTGATTGTCCCAGGAGACGTTGATCGAGTGGAACAGGTCCTTGGCGCCCAGCGCCTCGACACGGGCCGGGTCAAGCTTGAGATGCTCGAAGCCCCAGCGCACTTCGTCGCCAGTGAGCGTGCGGTTGCCGAACTTGGCCTGTGCGATGCGGACCGCCTCGACATTGAGGATGCCGTTGACGATGCCGAGATTGTGGTAGACCGAGCCGATGCGGCTCTTGTCCTCGAGATTGCCCTTGCCGGCGCCGTAGACTGTTTTGACGATCTCCTGGACAACCGGATACTGCTCGCCAGACGCCTGGGTGGTGATGGCCGTATAGCCCTTGGCGGCGTCGCCGGCCGGGATGACGTCCTCCTCGGAGTTGGACCAGACATTGCCGACGATGTGATCGGCCGGGAAGCCGGTCTTCTGGGCAGTCTTCAGGGCGACGGGGTTCATCACGCCCCAGCCGCGCAGCACGACATAGTCGGGATGCTCGCGCCGGATCGTCAGCCACTGCGCCTGCTGTTCGTTGCCGGGATGCGGCACCTCGATCTGCGACAGCTCGAAGCCGTATTTCTGCGACAGCAATTCATAGATCGGGATCGTCTCCTTGCCGTAGGGCGAGCCGTGATAGAGCACCACGATCTTCTTGCCCTTGAGCTTGTCCAGGCCGCCTTCCTTGGAGGCGATGTAGTTCACGATGCCGGAGGTCTCGCTGTAGGGATTGAGCAGCAGCGGGAAGACATAAGGGAACACGCGCCCGTCGGTCGTGTCAGTGCGGCCGTGGTTGATGGTGATCAGTGGCACCTTGTCGTCGGTGATACGGTCGATCATGGCGTATGCGATGCCGACCGAAAGCGGGTTCCAGGCAGCGATGCCGGGATTGCTCTTCAACCGCTCATAGACCTCGACGCCCTTCTCGACCTCATACTGCGTCTCGCCTTCGCTCCAGGTCAGCTTGACGCCGTTGACGCCGCCGTCGCGGATGTTGATCAGGTCGAGATAGTCGATGAAGCCACCGAAGAAGCCGGTGCCGCCGGCGGCATAGGGGCCGACGCGGTAGCTCTGCAGAGGAAAATACTGTTCGTCGGCGTGAACCGCCGTCGCGCCGAGGACGAAGGCCGTGGCGATCGCCGCTTTTCGTAGGTGACTGAAGAGGGTCATGGGTTGCGTCTCCTGAGGTTTGTGGTCCGTGAGAGGATGTCGAGCGACGCTCAGCTGGACCTTGAGCCGATCCGTCGTTTCAGGCGGTCGAAGAGGGCCGCCAGCCCGTTCGGTTCCGCGATGAGGAAGATGATGATGAGCGCGCCGAGGACGATGCGCTGGCTCATGTCGAGCACACCCGAATCGAACAGGCCACCGAACACGAAGGCGCCGAGCCGGGACAGAAAGAGCGGGAGGACGACGATGAACGCCGCCCCCAGCAACGCGCCGCGTATCGAGGCCAGCCCACCGATGATGATGATGAACAGGATCTGGAACGAGCGGTCTAGATTGAAGCCGGCCGGCTCGACAGTGCGCAGATAGGTGAAGGCCCACAGCACGCCGGCGACGCCGATGATGAAGGACGAGATGGCGAACGCCAGCAGCTTGGTCTTCAGCACAGGGACGCCGATCACCCGCGCGGCGGTTTCGTTGTCGCGCACGGCGATGAAATTGCGGCCGGTCGCGCTGTTGACCAGGCGCCAGACCAGCGCCGTGAGCACGATGACCGTGGTGACCGAGAGCAGGTATCGGCCTGTCGCGCCGTCGAGCGACAGCCCGGCGACGGCAAGGTGCGGCGCCGAGATCACTCCGGATGGGTTGTCGTTGGAGAACCAGCCGAACTTGGTCAGCGCCCACTGCACGAAGAACTGGGCGGCGAGCGTCGAGACGGCGAGATAGAAGCCGCGCAGGCGCAGGCTCGGCAATCCGAACACGACGCCGATGCCGGCGGCCGAAATCCCGGCCAGGATCGTGGTTGCAGCCAGCGGCAGTCCTTCGACCCGAAGGTTGAAATTGTAGGCGGCGAAAGCGCCGACCGCCATGAAGGCGGAGGAGCCCAGCGAAAGCTGGCCGCAATAGCCGGTCAAAAGGTTGAGGCCGACCGCCGCCAGGCTGAGCGCCAGGAACGGCAACAGGATCGCCTCGACGAGATAGCTCGACGCATAGGCGGGGATCAGGCCGTAAGCGACGGCAATCAGGGCGGCCGGCAGAGCTAACTTCTGCCAGTCGATTGGACGCCTTGCGGCATCGAGCGCTTGGACGGCCATCGGTCAGACCCTTTCGACAGTCTTCTGGCCAAACAGGCCGGAGGGGCGCACCAGCAGGACGACCAGCGCCAGCGCATAGGCGAACCAGCCTTCGATGCCGCCACCGACAAAGGGTCCGAGGTAGACCTCGGCGAGCTTCTCGCTGGCGCCGATGATGAGGCCGCCGACGATGGCGCCGAGGATAGAATCGAAGCCGCCAAGCACCAGCACCGGCAGCGCCTTCAGCACGATCAGCGACAGCGAGAACTGGACGCCGAGGCGCGCGCCCCACAAAAGCCCCGCGACCAGCGCCACGAACCCCGCGGCCGTCCACACCGTTCCCCAGATCCGGGGCAGCCGCAGCCCGACGGCGAGCGCCGCGAACTGGTCGTCTGCGACGGCGCGAAACGCTAGGCCGATGCGGGTCCAATAGAAGAATGCGCTCAAGCCGGCGACCATCGCCGCGGCAATGCCTGCAGCAAGAAGATCGAACGACGAGATCAGGATGCCGCCGACCTCGAACGGCGTGTCGTCGATGCCGAGATCGAGCCCGTGCACCTGCGTGCCCCACACCAACTGGGCAGCGCCTTCGATGATGTAAGACAGGCCAAGCGTGGCCATGAACAGCGTCATCGGCGAGCGATTGACCAGCGGCCTCAGCACAGTTCGCTCGATGGTGAAGCCCAGCGCAACCATGGCCGCGAGGGTAATGAGCAGCGAAAGCGCAAACGGGATGCCGCGTTCGACAAGGCTGACAAAGGTGAGTGCGGCGAACAGCACCATCGACCCTTGCGCGAAGTTCAGCACGCCCGACGTCTTGTAGATCAGCACGAAACCGATGGCGACGAGCGAATACATGACGCCTGAGAGCAAGCCACCGACCAGCACCTCGATGACGAAGAGGAAATCATAGTAGCTCATCAGATGCCCTCGCCATCTTCGCCTTCGGCGGTGCCGATATAGGCCCGGATCACCGCCGGATTGGCCCTGACCTCGGCCGGTGTCCCGTCGGCGATCTTGCGGCCGTAGTCGAGCACGGCGACGCGGTCGGAGAGCCCCATGACCACGCCGATATCGTGTTCGATCAGGATGATGGTGACGTCGTGCCGGTCGCGCGCTGCGCGCACGAAACCGGCCATCTCGGCCTTCTCGGTCGCCGTCATGCCGGCCATCGGCTCGTCGAGCAGCAGGATCTTCGGCTCGGCGACGAGCGCGCGCGCCAGTTCGACCCGCTTCTGCAGGCCGTAGGGCAGCGTCGCGACCAGGCGATCGGCGACGGCCTCGAGATGCAGGAAGGTGATTGTCTGGTCGACCTTTTCAGCGATCGCGGCATCTTCGCGCCGGGCGCGCGGCAGACCGGCAATATGTTCGACGAAGCTGGCGCGCCGGGTGTGGACGCGGCCCGACGCGATGTTGTCGCGCACTGAAAGCCCACCGAACAGTGCCAAGTTCTGGAAGGTGCGCGCGACGCCGAGCCGTGCCAGACGGCTTGCCGACACCCGGGAAAAGGACTGGCCATCCATCGCGATCTTGCCCTGATCGGCGTGATAGAGGCCGCTGATGATATTGATCAGCGAGGATTTGCCGGCGCCATTGGGACCGATCACAGCGCGAATCTCGCGGCTTTTGACCTCGAGGTCGACATCCCGCAGTGCCGTGACGCCACCAAAGGAAATGCTGATCCCGCCCAGCGCCAGGATCGCATCAGCCTTTGCCGACAGGCGCGCCGGGCGCGTGTCCTCGACGGGACCAGCACCAGCAAGAATGCCGGAAATTTCGGGCGCGCGCTCGTATGCGGCGGCTCCCAGCGAAGCACCAATCATGAAACGTTCCTGATTTTGAAGGCGTGCGGGCGGCGGCCTGAAGGCCGCGCCTGTCCTATTCCGCGGCGACGAGCTCCCTGTCGCGCGCCGCTTCCAGTTCGCGCACCAGTGGGATGACGCGCTTGCCGAAGAACTCGACCTCTTCCTGGAAATGCAGGAAGCCGAGCAGGATCAGATCCGCGCCGGCATCCTTCAGCTTGAGGATGCGTTCGGCAATCTGTTCCGGCGTGCCGATGAGATTGCTGCGGAAGCCGTCATTGTATTGGACAAGGTCCTCGAAGGAGGATTTCGCCCAGTTACCCTCGCCTTCCGGCGAGGCCTTGCCGGCATTCTTGACCTGATCGGCGAAACCCTGAACCGCCTCCGGATTGGCCTTGGCGATGATCTCGTCGAGCACGGTGCGCGCTTCTGCCTCGGTTTCGCGAGCGATGGCAAAGGCGTTGACGCCGATCTTCACCTTGTGGCCATTGGCCTTCGCCTTGGTCTTGATGTCGTCAACCTGCTTCTTGATCTCTTCCGGCGTGTTGCCGTTGGTGAAATACCAGTCGGAAACCCGCGCAGCCATGTCGCGCGCCGCGCGCGATGAGCCGCCCTGGAAGATCTCCGGCTGCGGATCGATCGGCTTCGGCTTCATCGAGTAGTTGGTGAAGCGATAGAAGTCGCCCTTCAACGTGAAATTATCCTCGGTCCAGATGCCGCGCAGCGCACGGATGAATTCCTCCGAGCGGCGATAGCGCTCGTCATGGTCGAGCCACAGCTCGCCGATGGCGGCGAACTCACCGCGGAACCAGCCGCTCACGACATTGACCGCGACACGGCCATTGGTCAGGTGGTTGATGGTGGCTATCTGCTTGGCCGCCAGCGCTGGATTCCATGGGCCGGGCAGGATCGCCGCGATGACTTTCAGCGTTGTGGTCGCGGCAAGCAAGGCGTGGCTGAACGATACGGATTCGTGCTGGTTGTCGGCCCCATAGCCGGCCGTGAAGCGGATCTGGCTCAGCGCATAGTCGAAGCCGTTGGCCTCGGCGATCTGGGCGAGCTTGCGGTTGTAGTCGATGTCCCAACCCGTCCGCTGCTCGATGTTGGAGATGACAAGGCCGCCCGAAACGTTCGGGACCCAGTAAGCGAATTTCACGTTGTCGGAATTCGAGGTCATTTCGTTTCGTTTTCCCCTTTTGATTGGCTTCAACCGACGCGCGTGGCGACGGCAGCGTTTGCACGACTGGAATTAAGCAAGGAGACCGCTTCGGTAGCGGCCCGTGAGATGCGATCGATAATCGTCGCGCCGACGATCTTGGCATCGACGAAATCGTCGGGCGCGCCGTAGACGCCGGTCGGGACGGTGACGGCCCCGAAAAAACCGAACAATGGCCGGAGCTGGTGTTCGAGAACCAGGCCATGGTATGGACTTCCGCCTGTTGCCGCGAGAAGCACGGTCTTGCCAGCCAGCGCACGATAGTCGACGAGGTCAAACAGGTGCTTCAGGGCCCCGGAGTAGGAAGCCCGATAGACGGGCGTTCCGACCACGAGAAGGTCGGCCTTCTCGACACGCTGGATGATCGCTTCGCCAGACGCGCCAAGCGCGCCACGAGACAGCCCGGCGAAAATCGAAGGCGCCGCCTCGGTGATTTCGATCAGGCCGGTGTCTGCCGGGAGGCGCAGTGCGACTGCCTTGACCAGCGCGTTCACTACCGCAGTCGTGCGCGACGGCGTGCTTACGCCGCCAGATATCCCGAGAACCGATAGCCGTGCCAATTCGTCAATCTCCCAGACCCTGCATGCGCATTGGGTCATTTCCAAACCGGGGCAGACGATATTCGACAAAATCTATAGAGATAAGGAACAAGGTTTCGATTTTTCGCCTTTGAGGAGAAAAATCCAGTTCTGCTAATGTTCGGTAGCAACGTCCATCTGGCGATGGCCAAGAAGGATCAAAACGGCTCGCATTCATCCATCGACATTTTCAAACGCGCCTATGCCTTGGGCAATAAGGTTCGTTGCCACGACCAGTGAGACGATGGCTCCGGAGTTGAAGACGACGACCCACCATTTTCCGCCGGTCAGGAAGCCGTAGCCGTCGGCGACGGCTAGCCCCCAATCGGCGGAAGGCGGTTGGATGCCGAGACCGAGAAAACTCAGCGTCGCGATCGAGAAGAACGCATATCCCAGCCGGGTGACGAACTCGATGAGGATCGTTTCCCTGATATTGGGATGCACACTCAGCAGGAAATTTCGACATCGTTGCGAGATCCTCAAACGGTTACCTCGTGCGATGCCGAAGCCGACACCCACATCATCGACTGGTTTCACATCGCCATGAATATTCAGCCCATGCAGCAGATCGCGGATCACATGATTCGATCCCGCTCTGATCTCGCCGGCGTGCTCCCGTCCATCGACAGGGACATCAGAGCGGTGAAGTGGCGTCTGTGGCACGGTCGCGTGGATCGAGCGATCCGCGATCTCGAGCGGCTTGTAGCGGAATTCAAGGCCTGGCAGGAAGAAGGGGCACTCGCAGTCGCGCGCCTTCATAACCTTGGCGCGCAGCTCCTCACCTACATCCGCTCGAACCGCGGTGCGATCATCAACTACGGCAAACGCTACCGAGCCGGTCTTCGCGTCGCCACGACCCTTGCCGAGTCGGCGGTCAATTCGCTAGTCGCCAAGCGCATGGTGAAGAAGCAGCAGATGCGCTGGTCTCAGCATGGCGCCCACATGCTGATGTCCGAGCGTTGACCAGATGCAAAGGGACGCACCTTGGATCCTCTGTTCGTACTACCCTAAGGGTTGTAGGCGGCTCAGGTATCTTAGGTTTCAGGCAGCTTCAGTTGCGGCGGTGTTCAAACTCATTGCGGCCCGGTAGGCGAAGACGATTGCCGGCTCGATCGTGATTCCAGCCCCGGGATAGAGCCCGCGCATGGGGGAGGTCATGTCATTGCCGCAGGCATAAAGACCAGCGATTGGTTTTCCCGCTGTGTCCAAAACCCTGGCCTCATTATCGGTCGCCAGGCCCGTCGCCGTGCCAAGCGTCGCAGGTACAATTCTCAGCGCGATAAACGGTCCATTTCGGATTGGGCCCAGATTAGGGTTCTTCTTGCCTACAGTCGGGTCGCCGAGCATGCGGTTGAAGGCGGATTCGCCTCGTGGAAATCGGGATCCAAACCGGTCTCGGCATTTCGATTGTGTTGCTTGACTGTCTTTTCCAGTGAGTCCGGATCGAGACCGATCCTGAGAGCGAGCGCATTGATCGTTTGGGCGACCTGGATATAGCCGTTGCGCGCGTACTTGCCGATGCTCAAAGTCCAGGGCCAAGGCAGCAGATGGCCCATGCCGCGCTTGCGGACAAAGTCATGATCGCAGATGAAGTAAAACCGTCGGTCTTCTGGATAGCCGTGCTGGAACATCGCCAGGCAGATATCGTGATATGAATTTGACTCGTTGACGAAACGTCTCGCGTTCGGTCCGACAGCGATTACTCCGGGCCTTCCCCGGTCCAGCCAACCATAAGGGACGATCTCATTGCCCTTGGGCGTCTTAAGTAACGACACCGGGGTCCAGAAGCCGGCGCTGGCGACATCGTTGTCGACCGCAGCACCGACAGCAACCGCGAGGTCAATGCCGTCGCCGGTCACATCCGGATGCGCGAGTGTTTCGTCATGTTGGTGGGCGCCGCTCAATTCGCGTCTGAGGCGAGCATCGCGCGCGAAGCCACCGGTCGCCAGAACCACGCCACTTGATGCGTTAACGTGCCACGTCTGACCGCTGCGGCTGACCACCGCGCCGGTGACGCGATCACCTGTCGTGAGGAGCTCGGTGGCAGTCGAGTTCGTCCATATCTCTACGCCTCGCTGACGCAGGCTGACGAGCAGCCGGGCAATCAGCGCGTTGCCGCCGCTGAGCTCGGTTCCACGCCGATAACCAAACCGGTCCGTGATGTAGCGTGCAACGCGGCGGGTGACATGGCTGAGGGCGGCAAACGACTGGAACGGGTTGAGGAACTTTCCGACCTCGCTGGAGGAGATCATCATGCCACCGAGCTCCACGCGAATAGGATCGCCGATGAGGTCGAAGTCCTTGCCTAGCTTGCGGCCGTCATAAGGTGCTGGGCTGAGCGCCCGGCCCTTACCGACCTGACTTGAATGATAGTCGGGCGCCGACGCCAGCGTGAATTCGACCTCAGTGTCGTTCTCCAACTCCTTTATGGCAGTCGGTCCATCGTTGAGATAGACGTCGATGAAATCCGGCCTGTAATAGTTGCCCAGTTCGTGCTGCAGATAAACGTTGGCCTTCTCAATTGTATCGTCGATTTTCGCGGCCGCCGCCTGACGCGAACGCGGAATCCAGATCATACCGTTCGAAAGCGCCGTCGTGCCACCAAGCCTTGCCGAGTTCTCACAGACAACGACCCGCAACCCGGCCTTCGCAGCGTAGAGCGCTGCCGACAATCCAGCGGCGCCGCTGCCGATTACTAGCACATCGGCCTTGGAAGTCGCGCCGGACTTCTGAGCGGCTCTGTACGATCGAGACCGTCGTTGCTCGACTGTCAGATTCTTTGATTGGGGTGCCCATGCCGGCCTCGCTCTTTCAAATTGCGTTGGGGGATCAAATCGGCCGCGACAGCGGAACAGCCTTGAAGGCTTCCGTGGCGGTCTTATCACGGCGGTTCCCTGATGGTTCGCCCCATCTTAGGGACCAGCGGAACATGGACACGCAATAAATTGCCTGCGGCCAGCATGCTTATTGAAACCGGGATAGATCGTGGCGGAACAAGAGCTGTTCCAATCTCGGACGGAACGCGCCGCACAGCCCTTCGCTGATGTCGTTCACGGCAACAGTGGTGGCGAATCCTTCCGGGTTATCTCGATGCCATCCGGCGCATAAAGCAGGTGCGCCAAGCGGCGCCAGCTTGGCGGCATCCTCGTCCTCGGTGCGCGGATATGCGGCGAGCTCGGCCTGGCTGTTGAACTGCTTCGGATTGACGAAGAGCGTCACGATCACCCGGTCGGAGCCGTTCCATGGTCCAGCGACGTCCGCACGAATGGAAGGCCCATCGTGACGTTGACGCCGCTGTCGACATCTAGGTCTTCAGAGGGATATCTCCATTCCTATCCCTACAGGCTCGCCCATCGTCAGCGCGACGGGCTTTTCGTGTACATCGTAGCGGTCGCCGGACTTGACTAGGCCGTCAGTAATCTCCGGACTATCTTCCGCGCCATCCCGATATTCACTGGCACCCCATCGGGTTCCCGGATTGAGCAATCCGGATCACACTTTTATGCCGCTGCCAGCGTTGTGTCTGCCATGTGCGCGCGCGCTGCCGCCGCCAGCAGGTCGGTCTGGGTGATCAGCCCAAGAGTGCGTCGCTCGGCATCGACGATGACCACGGCATGGCTGCGGCCGTCGGTGAGCACCGGCAGCAGGCTCATCGCCGGCGTATCGGGAGAGGCGGTGCCAGCCTTCGACATCACAGCCCTCACCGTGTCGGTCGCCTTCGTCAGCTCGCGCAGGCCAACTACGCCGACCAGCCCGCCCTCGGCGTCGGTCACCGGGAGCGTCCGGATGTTGTGATCTAGCAGCAAATGACGCGCCTGGTCGGCAGGCGCATGTTCACCGACCGAAATCACATCGCGCGACATGATGTCCTCGCACAGCAGGGTCCGATGCGAGCGCACCATGGCCTGCAACTCGACCTGCCGCAGCAGCCGCTCGAGATCGTCGCGGTCGATATCGAAGGTTTCCTCCAGCGCGCCGAGCGCGGCATCGATATCCTCGGGCCGGAAGCCGACCCGCTCCCGCGCCGGCGGGTCGATGGTTCCATGCGAGCTTTTAAGGGCAGGGGCCGCCACATGCGGATAGTTGCGCCGCGACAGTTTGTGGATGCCGTAGCCGAGTGCGACCAGCACGATCGAGTTCAGCGCCACCGGAACGAAGGGAAACAGCAAGCCGGAGCTGAAGACGGCCGGTCCGCCGAACACCGCGGTCAAGGCGGCGGCGCCGCCCGGCGGATGCAGGCAGCGCGTAAATGACATAGCGGCGATGGCCAGCGCCACCGCAATGCCGGTAGCAAGGACGGGTTCATGCACGAAATGCGCCACGATCACCCCGACCAGCGCCGAAATCGTATTGCCGCCGATAATCGACCAAGGTTGCGCCAGCGGGCTTGAAGGCACGGCAAAGAGCAGCACGGCCGATGCTCCCATTGGAGCAACCAGCAGTGCGACATGTGGGCCAGACCCGTTCGCCAGCGCACTGATCACGCCGGTCAATGCGATGCCGATCATGGCCCCGATGCAGGCGAGCAGCCGCTCGCGCAGCGTTGCACCGGCAAGGATCGGAACAAAGAGACGAAACGCCATGGCATGCCCTTGGGCGAGTGTTCGGAACTCCGCGGTCCGCAATGCAGGCAAAGCCACAGATTTGGAAGTTAAGCCAATTCGGAAAGTCGGCTCACGGGGGAATACTTTTGCGCGAAGCGGCCATTCCCAAATGGGTGCAGACATTTGATCGGCCAGAGGAGGCGTACGGTACGCTGACCCGCTCGAGCGCAGCAAGAGGCGAAGGGCTACCGTGCCCCGGCAGCCGGAAGCCCAAATCCAGCTTGCGGACCCTTTGCGGCCGTTGCCAACCGGCTATGAACCTTGCGATGAGCCTATTGCGGACGTCAGCGGATTTGATGCTTCTGCTATTCCGGCTCGACCGCACGGAATAGCGACAGGCTACCGCAGAGCGCCGTCAGATAGACAACCGCTGCTGCCCCGAATAGGCGCTGCGCGCCGAGCCCATTGATGCCTCCGGCGACGGCGGGTCCGATGACATGGCAATCTCGTGCACAATTTAGGTGGCTCGATTCCCGAGCAATGAAACGCGCTGTTCCATTGCAAAGCTCAACATCGGCACTGCGCTTACGACGCAGTCGAACTGTTCGCGGCACCGCTCCGAACCAGTCTCGCCATGCGGCGCGCGGCATGAACCGACGTAGGACAAGGCCCGGTTCGACCGAGATCACCCGCCTGCTCAGGCCAAAGCGATCCAGGTGAAGACCGGCACGTATATGGATGCGACGATTTCGCCTCGGCCAGTGAGGATGATGAAGAGGGCCATCGGTCAGGCATAAAGGCCGACCAGCGGTTCATGGCTTCAAAGCCAATGTCGCGCCGACGCTTACACGGCTCTGGTCGAGGAGATCGCCGTCACGCCCGCCCACATCAACGACGGCAAGGCCGGTACTGATGCTCTGCCCGACAGTTCAGGCGAGGTGTTTGCCGACAGCCCCTTTCGAGGCAACCATTTCGGCGATGCGGTGCGCGCCAAGGGAGGAATGCCACGCATCGTCGCTACCGGTATGTGGGGACGGAGCTGAAACAACTGCACGTCTTGAGGCCTGGAACCCAACCGATCCACCGTGTTCGTGGCCGTATCGAGAAGATCTTCGGCACATGGAAACGAAGCTACGGCCTTCGCCGGATGCGATGGCGAGGGCTTGCAAAGGCAGGCGTTCAAATTCGCCTCACTGCCATCGCCTACAATTTGAAACGCAGTTTGAAGGTCATCGCTATGGCTGGATAGCAGCCAAAACACCGCTGACGCTCACACGAGATTGTCACAAACCACAGCCGACGACGTTGCTGCTGACGGCCTTGCGCACTTTCCCGGAAAGCCCAAAAAGTCAAACAAAATCGACACAAAACGCTTCCCGCGCACAGGTCCCCTTACACCGGCCGGCCAACACCGTGCGCGTCAGCCCAGATGTAGCCTAGTCGGGCAAGGGGCGGCCAATTGTCCAGAAGACTTTGACCGCACGCTGCGTCGAGGTTTGCGCAGAATTAATTTCGCCCCACGCCATCCGAGATGTTGCTGCCTGATGCGGTTCTACGGGGGCGAAGGTAATCACGCGCACGCGAGAGTGATCGGGTCAACGATAGTTGACTACACTACTCCAGTTATCTAACGCGCAGCTGACGCTTTAGAGGCGACTTGTTTTTCGAAATATGAGGTTAGGCGATCGATGGTGCCAAGTTTCGTCGAGGCCCTCGCAAGCGGCGGCAATGCGCCGGCTCTGCTTTTTCCCTGCCGACCGGTAATCACCTACGGTGAGCTCGCGCGCCGGGTCGGGGAACAGGCTGAGCTGTTTGGCTCAGAAAAACGCCTAATAGCCATCGAAACTTATCTTTCCGAGCATGCCATCATCGCATATTTGGCAGCCCTGAAGCGAGGGCATGCCGTGGCACTTCTGCCTCCGGGCGATGTGGCGGCTGCTTCCCGCTTCGAAGAGCAATATCACCCCGATATTGGTTTCCGCAGAATCGGTGAACGGTGGCGCACCGACCACTCAGGGATTCCATCCGCTGATCGCTTACACCCGGACCTCGCCGTTCTTCTTTCGACATCGGGCAGCACGGGGCTCGGCAAATTTGTGCGGCTGTCGGAGAAGAATATCTCCGCTAACGCCGAGGCTATCGTCCAGTACCTGGGTCTCACCATTAGCGATCGCGGCGCGTTGATCCTACCGTTGCATTACTCCTACGGGCTGTCCGTCCTCAATTCGCATCTGGCAGCGCGCGCCAGCCTCTTCGTTTCAGGGAAGTCCATCCTTGAGCCCGGCTTCATCGAGGGCCTTCGCCAAAACCGCTGCACCAATCTTGCCGGCGTTCCCTATTCATTCGAACTGCTTGAACAAATCGGGTTCCGGGACGAGTCTCTTCCGGACCTGAGAATGATGACCGTGGCCGGCGGCAAACTCTCACCAAACCTTGTTCGGCTTTGCCACAGCCACCTGTCCAAAGACGACAAGGAACTGTTTGTCATGTATGGTCAGACCGAAGCGACCGCTAGGATTGCCTTTGTTCCGCCAGAGCTGGTGGGCGAAAATCCTGACAGCATTGGCGTTGCGATCCCCGATGGTGAACTAAGCCTGGTCGACGAGAACGGAAGAACCATTGGTGCGGCGGATACCGTCGGTGAACTTGTCTATTCCGGCCCCAATGTCACGATGGGCTACGCTTCGAGCCGGGCCGATCTCGGCCGCGGTGCGGAACTGACGATACTCAAGACGGGTGACTTGGCCGTACGCAAGAACTGCGGGCTCTATCGGATCGTGGGCCGCCGGAGCAGGCTGTCGAAGATTGCAGGGCTTCGCATCGGCCATGACGCGCTCGAGCACGCACTATCTGTGCGTGGCATCAACGCGGCGGTTAGCGGCGACGACAAATCGATCCACGCGGTCTATACATCAGGGCATTCAGAGGATGCGGTGCGTCAGGCTCTGCTCGATGCGAGCGGTTTGACCGCATTGCATATCCGAGCCCAATCAGTCGAGGCCCTGCCGCGCCTCGCGTCCGGCAAGATTGACTATGAACCTCTTCGGACAAGCTTGGGCCAGCAGCAAGTCCGTCACGTCAAAAGTGTGCATGACGCATTCCGCGAGGCCTTTTTCCCGCACCGCGTCTGCGATGACGACAGTTTCGTATCACTGGGCGGCGGTTCTCTCCGGTATGTCCAGCTGTCGCTCAGCCTGGAGCGCATTCTCGGCTACCTCCCCGAGGACTGGGAACGCGAGCCGATCGCAAAACTTGCCGTGATGCGCCGGGAAAAGACCGAAACGCAGTCGCTTGGGACAGATCTGATCATCCGGGTCTCGGCAATTCTACTCGTTGTAATCCAGCACGCCGCCCTTTGGCCTGTGCCCGGTGGTGCCGCGGCCATGGTCATGCTGATCGGTTACAGTCTGGCCCGTTTCCAGAGTGGCAACTTATTGGCCGGCCATCATGCCAGCGTCTTTCGGCCGCTGGCGGCGGTCCTTGCGCCGTACTACCTGATTGTTGCCGGGTACACTATTGCGTGGGGAGAAGTACCTTGGGCATCAGTCTTTTTGGTCGGGAACTTCGGAACCGCCGATCCGGCCGATCACACGATGCTTCCGTTCCTCTATTGGTTCGTGGAAGCCTACGTCCAAATGACGCTGATCTGGGCAGGGCTTTTCGCCATTCCGGCCGTCAGACGCTTCGCGCGCCAGGACCCCTTTTGGTTCGGCGTTGCGTTTCTCGTCGCAGCGCTGGCTCTTCGTTTTATAGGCCCCTTGGCTTGGCCGACCGGGGACCGGCAGATTTTCACGGTTCCCTGGGTGCTCTACTTGTCGGCATTCGGATGGTCCTTGTTCTTCGCAGACAATTTGTCGAAGAAACTCCTGCTGCTCGGCGCCGGAGCAGCGATCTTTCCGCTCGTCGCTTATTTCGGCGGGAACTGGATCGGCTCCTGGATAAAATATCTCCTGCAATTTGCCTGCCTTGCGGCGCTTCTCTTTGCTCCGCGCATCGAGCTACCGCGAAAGATTGTCGCGTGGGTATTGCCGATCTCCGCGGCGAGCTATCACATCTACCTGTTCCACAGATTCGTCCCCGAACTGATCCTGCTGCCAATGGATGGGAACCTGCCTGCGGCGCTGTTGACGACCACGGCGATCATCGGCGGCATTACTATCGGACTGCTGGTGCACGAAATTCTGAAAATCGCGCTCCAGTGGCTGGCGACAGCCAAGCCGATCAGCTGAGACATCGACGGTAGCTCGAAAGTTTCTACGTCGCTGTTCGGAACAGCTGCACCAACGTCCGCTTCCGGCGCTTGCCGGCCAGCGATTTTGGTGATGCCTCAAGCGGCTGGTCGCCGGCGGGGATGTGGGTGCGCTAGCAAAGCCAGCCCCGTTAGAGACCAAGTCCGCCGATGCAGACATATTTGGTGTCGAGATAGTCCTCGATGCCCTGATGTCCGCCTTCCTTGCCGAGGCCCGATTCCTTGACGCCGCCGAACGGCGCCTCAGGCGTGGTGATGAGGCCTTCATTGACGCCGACCATGCCGTATTTCAGCCCTTCCATGACCCGGAAGGCGCGACCGAGATCGCCGGTGTAGAAATAGCAGGCGAGGCCGAATTCGGTGTCGTTGGCGAGTGCTACGGCTTCCTCTTCGGTTTCAAACTTGAACACCGGCGCAACCGGGCCAAAGATCTCTTCCTTCATGAAGCGCATCTTCGGCGTCGCATCGGCAATCACCGTCGGCTGGAAGAACGAACCGCCGAGCGCGTGGCGCTTGCCGCCGGCGACGACCTTGCCGCCCTTGGCGGTAGCGTCGGCAATCAGCTCCTCGACCTTCTCCACCGCCTTTTCGTCGATCAGCGGCCCCTGCTGGACGCCGTCTTCGAGGCCGGAACCGACCTTCAGTCCGTCGCTCGCGGCAGCCAACTTTTCGACGAACTGGTCATAGATGCCGGCCTGCACCAGGAAGCGGTTGGTGCAGACGCAGGTCTGGCCGGAATTGCGGTACTTGGCGGTGATGGCGCCAGCGACGGCCCGCTCGATGTCGGCGTCGTCGAAGACGATGAACGGCGCATTGCCACCGAGCTCCATCGACACCTTCTTGACGGTCACCGACGACTTCTGGATCAGGATCTTGCCAACCTCGGTCGAGCCGGTGAAGGTGATCTTCTTGACCAACGGGTTGGCGCAGATCTCGTCGCCGATCTCGCCGGCGGCGCCCGTCAGGATGTTGATGACGCCCTTGGGGAAACCGACTTCCTCGGCGAGCGCGCCCCAGGCGAGGCCGGAATAAGGCGTCTGCGACGCCGGCTTAACCACGGCGGTACAGCCGGCGGCAAGCGCCGGACCGAGCTTGCGGGCCAGCATCGAGGACGGGAAATTCCATGGCGTAATAGCGGCGATGACGCCGACCGGTTCCTTGGTCACCAGGATACGGCGGTCCGCCCAGGGCGACGGCACGACGTCGCCATAAGTGCGGCGGCCTTCTTCGGCGAACCACAATATGTAGGACGCGGCCGAGCCGATCTCGCCCTTCGATTCGAACAGCGACTTGCCCTGCTCGATGGTTAGTAGTTCGGCCAGCACGTCCTGATTGTCCATCATCGCGTCGTGCAGCTTGCGCAACAGCTTCGAGCGTTCGAGCGCGGTGGTCTTGCGCCATGTCTGGAAGGCAGCGTCGGCGGCTTCGATGGCGCGGCGGGTCTCGGCCTTGCCCGACTTCGGCACTGTGCCGATCTTGAGGCCGGTGGCAGGATTGTTGACGTCGACCGTCTGGCCTGAATCGGCCTGCACCCATTCGCCATTGATGAGATTGGCCTGCCGCATGAAATGGCTGGTTTTCTGAAGCATGGTCTAGCCTCCGCTCGGCTTATTGTGTTCAGGATGCGATATGCTGCGGCTCGCGCCTTAGCGAAGCGCCTTATCGCGGCAGAACGAAGCGCTCGAGAGCCTGCTGGCGGGCGATCGCGTAGCGACGCCCCGGCCGCGCTCCAGCCCTATGCGCGACGTCTCGCGCCGCCCCCACGTCTTCATGCCAACTGGTCGGTCCGCGGATATGCCGCTGGCGTCTCATCAAGAGCCGCGCGAATGCCATCGACCATGGCATCAATCTCATTCGGGGTGATAACGTAGGGCGGGCAGATCGCCAGCACGTCGCCCATGTTGCGGATCATGACGCCATGATCGCGGCACCGCCGCTCGACATCCGTGCCAATCCGGAGCTCCGGCGCGAAGGCGCGACGGGTGGCGCGATCCTCGACGATCTGGATCCCCGCTATAAAACCGCGGCCGCGGACCTGGCCGACCAGCGGATGGTCGCCTAGCGCGTCCGCGAGCGCTGCATGCAGGTAGTCGCCGAGACGGCGCGCCTGGCTCACGAGATCGATCTCGCGGTAGATCCTGATCGCCTCGGCGGCGACGGCCGCTGTCACCGGATGGCCGGAATAGGTGAAGCCGTGACCGAACACGCCGACCTTGTGTGCCTCGTCGGCGACGCACTGGTAGACCTTGTCGGAGATGATGACGCCGCCAATAGGCAGGTGACCGGATGAAAGCCCCTTGGCGACCGACAGCATGTCGGGTTCCATGCCAAATGTCTGGCTGCCGAACCAGTTTCCGGTGCGTCCGAAGCCGCAGACCACCTCGTCGGACAGCATGAGGATGTCGTATTTGCGCAGCACCGCCTGAACCTTTGGAAAATAACCCTCCGGCGGCACCAGCACGCCGCCGGCGCCCATGACTGGCTCTGCGATCATCGCGGCGATCGTCTCTGGCCCCTCCGCCAGGATCAGGGCCTCGAGTTCCTGGGCCAGGCGCGTGGCGTAGTCATGCTCCGCCTCGCCCGGCAGACTATCGAGATAGTGGAACGGACGCGCGGCGAATATGATGGGAAGCGGCGGCAGGTTGAAGGACTTGTGCATATGCGGCAGGCCACTCAGCGCCGCACCCATGATCGTACTGCCGTGGAAGGCGCCAAACCTGCTGATGATCTTGCGTTTCTCCGGACGCCCCCGCGCGGCCTGGTAATACCAGGCGAGCTTGACCATCGTATCATTGGCTTCCGAACCGGAGCCAACCAGAAAGACGCGCGCGTTGTCGAACGGCGCCAACGCGGTAAGCTGTTCGACGAGTTCGACGGTGGACTCATTCGAGCGGTGATTGAAAGTGTGGTAGACGGCCAGCTTGCGCATCTGGCGGTCAGCAGCGGCAGCCAGCCGGCTGTCGCTGAAGCCAAGCGAGGCGCACCAGAGTCCGCCCATGCCCTCGATATAGCGGTTGCCCGCGTCATCCGTGACGGTCGCGCCTTCGCCGGCGACGATCGTCAACGGCCCATGATCCTCATGCAGGCGTGGATCGGTTTGGGAATGAAAGTGCCTGGCCATATCCAGTACGCGCGATTCGTTGTTCATCAAAATTCTCCTTGCGACCAGATAGGCGGTTGCTTCGGCGAGGAATATCTTATAACTTATAAGTTGTCGAGAAAAAATGATCCTCGGAGTCGCGCTCAATGCCCAAGCCACCCACCCCATCAGATATCGCCTTACGACCCGACGCGGAGCGGATCGCCCTGTTGCGCGACAGGGCAGAGTTCGTCCGGCTCGAGACGCTGCGCCTCATCCAGATCGCCAAGGTTGGGCATTATTCGTCAGTGTTTTCCTGCGCGGAAATATTCGCCACGCTCTACTACGATGCGATGCGGCTGAGGCGCGGCGAGCCGCAATGGCCGGACCGCGACCGCTTCCTTATGGGCAAGGGACACGCCGCGGTCGGCCTTTACCCGCTGCTGGTCGACTGGGGCTTCTTCTCCAAGGATGTCCTCGATGGCTACACCCGGCTCGGCAATCCGCTTGGCGATCATCCCGACATGCGCAAGGTACCCGGCGTCGACTTCAGCTCCGGGTCGATCGGCCATGCCCTGTCCGGCGGCCTCGGTATGGTGCTCGGCGCCCGTGCGGCCAACCGGCGCTTCGATGTCTATGTCCTGCTCGGTGACGGCGAGATGCAGGAGGGCCAGGTCTGGGAAGCGGCACTATCTGCCGCCCACCATAAGGCCGGCAATCTGATCGCCATCGTTGATCGTAACGGATACCAGCTCGACGGGCAGGTCGACGACATCATCGGCATCGAACCGTTGGCCGACAAATGGGCGGCGTTCGGCTGGCGGGTGCACGAGGTCGACGGGCACGACGTCGTCGCTCTCGCGACGCTGCTGCGACAGTTGAAGGCCGAGGCAGATCGCACCCGGCCCGTCTGCATCATTGCCAAGACCTCTAAAGGCAAGGGCGTTGGTTACATGGAAACCGAACCCGGCTGGCATCTGGGCTATCTCGCGCCATCGGACGAGGCCCTGGCCGCCGAAGAGATCAAGCGCGGAGGCAAAGCACAATGAACGGCCCGATCGATACCAACTCCTGGCAGTACCGCCAGATCAACGCGCGCGCGCCTGGCCTGAGTTACCTGGCCAATGCGCTTATTGATCTGGTCGAAGAGGGTTATCCGGTCGTGGCGGGTACGGCCGACCTGCAGTATTCGAACGGGCTGGTGCGGTTCGCGCAGCGCTTTCCCGAACGCTTCACCCAATTTGGCATTTCCGAACAGAATATGGTTTCGGCTGCTGCCGGCATGGCCAGCACAGGCGCCATGCCGTTCGTCGCTACATTCGCTTCTTTCCTCGCGCTGCTGTGCTGCGAACAGATCAGAACTGACGTCGCCTATTCGGCACTGCCGGTGCGGCTGATCGGTCATCATGCCGGTATTTCACTCGGCTTCTACGGCACTTCCCACCATGCGACGGAGGATCTTGCCATCATGCGAAGCATTGCCGACCTCACGGTCGTCGCGCCGGCCGACGGCCCGCAACTGGCGGCCGCGGTCAAGGCGTCTGTCAATCATGCGCAGCCGATCTACTTCCGCATTGGCCGCGGCCAGGAACCGGTGGTCTATGAAGACGGCGTCCACTTCGAGTTCGGCAAGGCGATCGTTCACGGCGAAGGATCGGACCTGACCATCATCGCCTGCGGCTCGATGGTCCATCCCTCGCGGGAGGCTTACCGCGCGCTGCGCGCGGCGGGCAAATCCGTCGGGCTGATCGACATGCATACGATCAAGCCGCTGGATACCAAGGCAGTGCTCTCGGCCGCGGCTCACTCCCGCTTCATTCTGACCATCGAGGAACACAATATCCTCGGCGGTCTGGGCGGCGCCGTGGCGGAAATCCTGGCTGAGGCGGGCAGCCCGGCGCGGTTGATACGCCATGGCATCCGCGACGAATACAGCCTGATCGCGCCGCCGACGCATCTCTACAAGCACTACCGTCTGGACGCGGCGGGAATCGAGGCCACCGTCCGCGAGGCCCTCGGCTGAGCGGCGGACAACCATGGGCATGCACGGACATTACGATGAACGATCAGAATAACACCACCTCACTCATCGAGCGCGCCGGTGCGGTGATGCCGGGCGGATTGCTCAGCCCGAGCCGCAGGCTCGGCGCGCCGCATGTCTTTGCCCGGGCGCAGGGTGCGTTTCTCTACGACGTCGAGGGACACCAGTACACCGACTTCCATTGCGGCTTCGGCGCCAATGTGCTTGGCCACTGTCATCCGGCGGTGCGTGAACGCATCGCTGCGGTCTCCCAGGACATCGATCTTGTCGGTGCGGGAACGATGCGGCTGGAGATCGAGGTGGCGGAGGCGCTGGTCGACTGCATCCCTTGCGCGGATCTCGTTGCCTTCTGCAATTCCGGATCGGAGGCGACCTATCACGCCCTGCGCCTTGCCCGTGCCGCCACCGGTCGCAAGCGCATCATCAAGTTCCAAGGCGGCTATCACGGCTGGCACGACTATGTCGCCATGAACGTACAGTCGCACGCGCAGGCGATCGGCAAGTACGACCCGATCAGCGCCGGCATCCTCGATGATGCCGCCCGTCACACAATCGTGCTGCCTTACAACGATGCCGGCGCCGTCGAGGATTATCTCAAGGCCAATCCAGGCAAGGTCGCGGCGATCATCATCGAGCCAATCGCTCACAATATCGGGTCGGTGATGGCGACGGATGTTTTCCTGCGCGACCTGCGTCGCCTGACCAGCGATCATGGTGTCGTGCTGATCTTCGACGAGGTCATCACCGGCTTTCGCCACGCGCTCGGCGGCTATCAGTCGATCGCCGACGTCACGCCTGATCTCGCGACCTTCGGCAAGGCGGCCTCGTCAGGCTATCCGGTCGGCGTGGTGGCCGGTCGTCGCGATCTCATGGAGCTCGTCGGCCGGACCGGGGAAGGATCCGTGTTCATGGGCGGTACTTTCAACGGCACGCCGTCGACGCTCGCCGCCATGCAGGCGACGATGGAGGAGCTGGCGAAACCAGGCTTCTACGACCGTCTTTTCGCCCTTGGCGCTTTCATGCGGACGGAGTTGGACGGAATAATAACTCGCCTCCGCCTGCCCGCGCAGAGCGCCGGGTTTGGCTCGGTCTGGTTGATCTATTTCCTCAGCGGTCCTTACCGCGACTTACCAGGACTTGCTGCGCAACGACGATGTCTTCGATCTCGCATTCCGCAAGGAGATGGTGGTGAACCGGCTGATCGGTCAGCCGCTTCCGCTCAAGCGTCTCTACCTATCAGGGAGCCATGACCGGGCGACGGTCGAGAAGTCGCTGGATATCATCGAGACAATCCTGCGCAAGCTCTCCGCTCGGAAACCCGCCAGCTCCTAGCCATGTTTCGCAACCGGACTTATAGGATATAAGAGCGTCTCGTACCCTATCGTTGCCGATTCGGTGCGGCCAACATTGCAGCGGTGGACCATGAGCACGATGCAGCCAATCGAGCAGGGCAGTCTGTCGGCGAGAACCTATATCTCGCTGCGCGAAGCCCTGATCGCCGGCAATTTCCGGCCGGGCGAAAGGCTGTTGATGCAGGATCTGGCGCAACGGCTGGGCACCAGCGTCACGCCTGTGCGCGAGGCCTGTTTCAGGCTCGTCAGCGAGCAGGCGCTGGAACTGCGGTCCGGGCGGTTCATCACCGTTCCAGAGCTGACGCGGTCGCGTTACTGGCAGGTCCGGCTCATTCGCATCGCGCTCGAGGGACTAGCGGCCGAACTCGCTGTCGAACATGTTTCGGAGGCCGACATCGAAAAGCTTGTCGAGATCCATCGCGATTTCGTGGCCGGCGAAACGTCCGGCGATGCTGACCGCGCCCGTCGCGCCAATCGTGAATTCCACTTCGGCGTCTACCGCCTGTCCAAGATGGATATGCTGATCGCCCAGATCGAAAGCCTGTGGGTCTCGATGGGCCCTATCCTCAACGTGTATTATCTGCAGGCCGAGAACGATTACATCGGCGCGGAGGAGCACGAGACGCTGATCGAAGCGTTCCGGACCCGCAACAAGAAGGTGGCGCGTAAGGCGATCGAACGCGACATCGTGCGCGGTGGCATGAACCTGTTGCGGTATTTCGACGAGCAGGACGCGGCCGCCAAGCGGGCGTGATCGAAGCCGCCGGTCATTTGCTGGCGACCTCTCTTCGCGCTGGCTCAGGCCGCCCGAAGGCGCGCGGTGGCATCCTGGTCGACGACCCAGACGCCCTGCTCGGCGTCCAGCACCAGGGCCACCTTGTAGGATTGGCGAGCCGCTTCGCCCGTCAGCCAGCCGCGGTCAACGCTGGCCGCGACACGGCGGACATCGCGCTTGGTCGGGTCGCCGTAGCCACCGCCGCCACAGGCAACGAACTCGATGCGCTCGCCGGCGCGACACGCCTCCTCATGGAACGCAGGCAATTCCACCAGCTTGCCGTCCGTGCCGCGCTTGGCACTATGACTGGCCTTGGCGTCACCGCCGCCGAGCACGCCACGCGGCGGAAAGGTTGTGCCATCGGCCGAGTAGACCAGTGTCATTTCGTGGTCGACGGGATAGAAGACACCGCCCACGGCGGGAGCGCCCTCGAACTCACCAATGCCTTGCGTGTCCGCCACCACGCCGCGCGATTCAATGATGATGGGGTACATGGATTCGTCCACCTCGACGGAATCCAGCGCGATCAGGCCGCCATTCGCCGGCCCGCAATATGTCAGCCAGCCATCGTAACCGTGACGCGCGCCGCCGCCGGCGTAGCCAATGAAGACCTGATTGACGTAGGGCTGCCCATCCTTGAACGGATCCTTGCCTGAAATCACGCCGATGCCGGCCGGCAGGTGCGAGCCGCTCTCGGCCTGGCCGTAGGGTTCTCCCATGGTCGAGAACACGCAATTGCCGGCGATGATCAAGCGGTCGTTGACATTGGTGGTCGCCACCGAAGTGCCTACGGGGTAGCGGGGTTTGCCAACCACGCTTCCCTCGCGCATCAACACCTTGATCCGGCTCTTGGCACCCTCGTTGTGCGGGATGCCGTCGTCGAGATTGTTGAAGACGCCAATGCGGCACGAGCCCGTGCAGGTGTTTTCCGACAGGTTGAGACCGCCAGGGACGTTGTCCATGTTGTCACGCACATCGACCGTGATCTCGCCGGCTTCAGGGTCGACATCGATGGTGATCCTGACCGGGATGCCCTCCTCCGCCACGCCGGGGACCGGGTCATGGCGGACTTCGTAGGAGAACTTGCCCTTCGGCAATTTGGCGATCTCGGCCATGGCGCGACGCGCACCGTAGTCGAACCAGTCCTCGACGAAATCCAGCAGCGTGTCGCGGCCGTATTTTTCAAACAGTTCCAATAGACGGCGTCGACCGGTCCTGCAGGCGCCGATCTGGGCGCGCACGTCGCCCAGCCAGATGTCTGGAACACGGTTGCGCATCATGCCGATGCGCAGAATATCCTGCTTCTCCCTGTGCTGTTCGACCACGCGCACGCAGGGAAAGTGGATCCCTTCCTCATAAACGTTCTTGGCGAATGGCAGATAGGTCGAAGGCGTCGGCGCGCCAGTATCGGCGTGGTGGGAGAGCGCCACGGCCCAGAACAGCGGCTTGCCATCGAAAAAGATCGGCATCGCCATGATCAGGTCTGCATGATGGGTGCCACCCGTGTAGGGGCAGTTGTTGAGGAAGATGTCGCCGTCGGCGATATCGTCGAACAACTCCGTCATCGGACGGGTCGCCAGATCCATCGACATGACGTGGATCGGCAGCGCGTCCTCGGTGGAAACGAGGCGGTGATCATAGGTCAGGATCGCGCAACTCAGGTCGCGGGCGTTCTTGATCACCGCCGAGCGGCTGGCCCGCATCACGACCAGCGTCATTTCCCGCACCACCGCCTCGAACCGGCTTTTCAGAACCGACATCAGGAACGGATCGACGCGGCGCGTTGGCGTCTCCAGGCGAATCACAGGTGAATTCATTTTATGATGCCTTGTTCGGGAAGGTTGGTGTCAATCGACGGTCACTACGATGTTGCCTTGCGGGTCGACGCGCCCGCGATGTCCGTCCTTCAGGAAGGCGGTGAACGTCGTCGCCTCCAGCAGGCATGGCCCATCAAGCGCCGCCCCCGCGCCCAGCTGGTCCATGTCGTAAACAGGCAGAGAGCTCGTCCGCCGGGTTTCATGCAAATAAGCTGACCGATGGGTCTTGGCGACCGGCGCCGTCGCCTGGTCGGCCAGCCTGAAATCCTTCCAGGCATCCTGATTGGCCCGCTTGCCCACCGCGCGCAGCTTCCAGTTGGTGAATTCGACAATGTCGCGGTCGGATCTGATCGAATAGATGCGTTCGTGCATCTGATGGAACGCTTCGACGAGACCTGGCAGTTTCGCCGCGTCGAGACGCGCCTCGTTGGCTTCGAAATGGACCTCGATCTCCCAGGACTGGTATTCGTAGCGACCAAGAAAGGAGAACTCGAAACGCCGGAGATCTGGCTCAACGCCGGCCTGTTCGAGGAATGCCTCGCCCGACACCTTCAACCGCGCCAGGATGTTGGAGACGCCGGCGGCGTCGAAGCGCCGGGTCGAGGTTAGAAAAACCGCGCTTTCCTCGCGCGTGATATCCGAGATCAACCCGCCGAACGCGCTCAGCCCGGCCATGAAGCGCGGGATCATGTAGCGTTTCAAGCCCAATATGTCGGCCATCTCGGCGATGTGGATGGCGGTTGCACCGCCGCCGCAGACAAAGAAACTGTCGCGTGGGTTTATGCCCTCGCGAATGGTGATTTCCTCGATGGCCCCGACCATGTTGTGGTTGCTGGTGGTCTGGATGGCGTAAGCCGCGTCGAGCAGCGGGATGCCGAGCCGCGTCGCGATGCTCGCGACCGCTTTCTCGGCCAGATCGCGGCTGATCTTAATCCGGCCGCCGAGGAAATAATCCGGGTCGATGATGCCGAGCACGACATTGGCATCGGTGACCGTCGGCGCGGTGCCGCCCGCTCCGTAACATGCCGGCCCCGGCCGCGCTCCAGCGCTCTGAGGTCCGACCCGCAGCAGGCCGCCATCATCGACCCAGGCAATCGACCCGCCGCCGGCGCCGACCGATCTCACATCCACCTTCGCGATCCCCAGCGAGTCGTCGTGGATCATGCTGTCCGGGGTGACGATGATCTGGTGGTCACGCAAAGCCGAGACGTCGAATGTGGTGCCGCCCATGTCACCGACGATGACATTGGCTTCGTCGCTCAGCGCCAGCGCCGCCATCGGCGCCAGCGTCGGCCCCGACATGACGCTGTAGATTGGCCGCCGCAGCATCTCGGCGGGAGGCATCATTCCACCGACGCAGTTGGCCAGCAGCAGCTCGCCCTGGAAACCAGCCTGCGAAAGTGCTTGCCGCAAGTCCTCGATATAGGTTCGCACGATCGGATTGATCGACGCGTCGATGGCGGCCGCGATGATGCGCTTGTACTCGCGCGACATCGGATTGACTTCATGGCTAAGCGTCACCGGGATCTCCGGCCATGCCTGCGCGATGATATCGCGCACCGTTGTTTCATGGATGGGATTGACGACCGACCAAAGCAGACCGACCGCTATCGCTTCGACCCCATAGCGCCGGAAGTCCGCTATCGCCGCCTCGACATCGGATCTCGACAAAGGCGTGAGCTCCCGCCCGCGCGCATCGACGCGGCCCCGCGCCGTCTTCGTCAGGTGGCGCGGAACGTAGGGCTCGGGATAGTCGAGCCGCCACTGGAAGGCACCCTTGCGCGGGCCTTCGCGCAGGACGAGGATGTCCTGATGTCCTTCGTTGAGGATCAGGCCGACCTTGACGGTCTTGCGCTCGACCAGCGCGTTGGTCGAGACGGTCGAGCCGTGTACGATCAATTCGATCGCGGTCATGAACGCCGCGGGATCGAGCCCGTATCCGGCGGCCGCGACGTGCAGCACGTTGATGAAACCCTTCTCGAATTCGCCGGGCGTGGTGGGCGATTTGAAGATCGAGATGTTCCCACCGGGCTCGGAAACCAGGCAATCGGTGAAGGTTCCACCGATATCGATGCAGACTTGATATGCCATTTAAGGTCCGAAGCTGTTAGCGTTTCTTGTGATCGCGGCCCAGTATCAGGCTGGCCAGAATGATGAGGCCCAAAAGAACCTGCTGCAGATACCCGTCGACCTGCATGAGATTCATGGCGTTGGAAATGGCCGTGATGAACAGGGCACCGAGCAGAGCCGCGGTGACGCCTCCCTCTCCGCCGGTCAGCCGGACGCCACCGACCACCGCCGCCGCTATCGATTCCAGGGTCAGGTTGCCGCCGAGATTGGGCTCGCCCGATCCGGTGCGCGCGGTGAGCAGCATGGCGCCAATCGCGGCCAGCAGCGAGCAGACCACGTAGTCGGTCGCAACGACGCGTCCGGTTCGAACGCCCGCCGCCTTCGCCGCGCGAGGATTGGCGCCGATGAGATACAGGCCGCGCCCGAATACGGTGAAGCGCAGGACCAGGAACAGCAGTGCGAAACACAGCGCGGCGAACAGGATGGGCACCGGAATGCCGATCAGCCGTCCCTCCGCCAAGGCGTCCGTGAAGGCCTCGGGAACGCCCGGCACGGGAAAGCCGCCGCTGACGGTCGATGCCAGTGCCATGACAATGTTGGCCATGCCAAGCGTCGTCACGAGTGGATTGATGCCGACACCGGCGATGAGGAAGCCATTCAGCCCGCCGATCAGCAGCCCGACGCCAAGGCCGGCGACGATTCCCCACAGGATCGGCATATCGCCGCTTCCGGTCATCACCATCGCCGATATGACGCTGACGAGCGAGACAGTAAAACCAAGCGAAAGGTCGAAGCCGCGCGTCAGCAGCACCATGGTCTGCGCCATGGCGAAGAGTGCGAGATAGCTGGTCTGGATCGCGATGTTCCAGAGATTGCCGCTTGAAACAATGCGCGGGTCAAGCAGACCGAGAACCAGCAGGGCCAGGAATACAAGCCCCGGCAGCTTGGCCTGCGCCGCGAACTGGCGGATGTCCGGGCGAGCGCGGTCAAGAACAACCGGAGCCGCCATGTCTGGACGATCAGACATTGGCCCGCCTCCCCTGAACAATTCGGTCGAAAGCCAGTGCGCCGATGAGCACCGAGCCCAGCACCAGCGTCTGGTACTTGCTGTCGATCTGCGTGAGGTTCATCGCATTGGCGATGATCGCCAGGCACAGCGCCGCCATGGCGACGTTCTCGGCGCGGCCTGAGCCGCCGCGCAATGAAACGCCGCCGATCACCGCTGCGGCGATCGTCTCCAGTCCCAGCGTACCGCCGATCGCCGACTGGCCGGAACCGATGCGGGCGGTGATCAGCACGCCGGCGAGCGCGGCCAGGAGACCGGAGAGCACATAGGCGGTTATCAGCACACGGTGTGTGCGCACTCCCGACAGCCGGGCGGCACCGACATTGCCGCCGACGGCGTAGAAGTGACGCCCGAGCGCGGTCCGACGCTGCAGAATGATGGCGATGGCGATCACCGCGATCGCCAGCAGCAAGACCGGCGGCAGGCCAAGCACCTGGCCTCGCCCGATGGCATCGACGAAAGCGTCGGAAACGCCATAGATCGGGATACCCTGCGTGTAATAGAGCGTAAGTCCCAAGACGATCGACAACGATGCCAATGTCACCATGAAAGGTGAGAGGGAAAGGCGCGCCACCAGCGTGCCGTTTACCAGGCCAACACAGGCGCCGCTGGCCAAGGCCAGCATCACGGGCACCAGCAGCTGGAGCCCATGCGCATCGGGCATCGTGGCCATCGCCGCGGCCGTGACCACTGAGGCCAAGGCCATGGTGGCGCCGACCGACAGATCAAAGCCACCGGTGGTCATGACGATCATCTGGCCGATCGCCGGAACCGCCAGGAAGGAGAAATTGCGCAGGACGTTGAGGATGTTCAGGCGGTTCAGAAAACGCGGTTCGACGATCGCGGCCGCCGCCGCGACCGCGACCAGAAGCAGGATGACGATCCCGCCTGTTTCCAGAAAACGGCGCCGCAGCGTGTCAGCGCTCATGCCGCCTCCGTGGCGCCGGTTTCGGCGTCGAAATAGTGACGCAGCACAGTGGCCTCGGTGATGCCGTCGGCTTTGAGTTCGGCGACTATGCGCCCTTCGCGCATGACATAGACGCGGTTGGCCAGGTGAACGAGCTCTGGCAATTCGGACGAGGACAGCAGAATAGCCGCGCCATTCTCCACCAGGCTTTTCATAAGCCGGTAGACCTCGCTTTTGGCGCCGACGTCGATGCCGACCGTCGGTTCATCGAAGATATGGACCGAGACCGGGCGCATCAGACCGCGCGCCAGCACGAGTTTCTGCTGGTTTCCTCCCGAAAACGACGACGCCGCGCGTTCCGGCGCCATCGGTCGTAGACCCAGTTTCTTCAACGGAGCGGCTATCGCCCGGCGCTCGCGCCAAGACTTGAGCAGTCCGCCCTGGGACAGTCTCGGATCGTCGAGCGCCGCCATGGTCACATTCTCGCGGCCCGGACGGCCAAGCGCCAATCCCTCGGCGCCGCGATCCGCCGGATAGTAACAAAGTCCAGCACGCAACATGCTATGCGGCACTGGCGCTCGAACCACCGCGCCATGGAGTTCGATCTCACCGGACGACACCCGCTCCAGGCCGAACACGGCCCGGCAAAGTTCGCTACGACCGCAGCCAACCAGGCCCGCCAGGCCGACGATTTCTCCAGCCCTGACCGTGATGGAGGCATCCGATACGGTGCCGGAGACGCGCAGCCCCTTGGTCGCCAGCACGATTTCGGCGGGGCGCTGGCTGATTGACGGATAAAGTCGTTCGACCGGCTGGCCGACCATCATCTCGATCAGGGTCGCGTCCGATGCCGCGGCGATGGCCACGGTGTCGATCTTACGCCCTCCTCGCAGCACCGTGACACGATCCGCGAGCCGACGGATCTCGGCCATACGGTGCGACACATAGATGATGCCGACGCCGCGGGCCTTGAGGCCTGCGATGGCGGCGAACAGTTTTTCCGCTTCGCCGTCGGTGAGCGACGCGGTCGGTTCGTCGAGGATGAGGATTTTGGCATCCGAAAGCATGCCCTTGGCAATCTCGACCATCTGCTTTTGCGCCCGGGTCAGCGTTTCGATCTTGCTGTCCAGCTCGACGTGAAAGCCAATTTCGCGGAAGCGTTCCTCGGCGCGGGCGCGCATCGAGCGCCGGTTCAGGAAAAGCCGCCCTTTCAACTCGCGTCCGAGAAACAGGTTCTCCTCGACCGTGAGGTCGGGGACGAGACTGAATTCCTGGAATACCGCCGCGACGCCGGCATCGCGGGATTTCTGTGGGGTCAGCGCGGAAACGGTTTGGCTGTCGATACGGCAAGAGCCTTCGGTCCAGCCGTAGGTTCCCGCTATCAGATTGATGAGCGTCGACTTGCCGGCGCCGTTTTCGCCGAGAAGGGCATGGACCTCACCGCTCAGCAGCGTGAAATCAACGCCGTCAAGCGCCACCACACCCCCGAAACGCTTCGTCATACCCGTAAGTTCAAGCATCTTTTGACACCACCGAGATCGAAGCAAAAAGGGCGGCAGGCCAGGCCGAGGTCTGCCGCCCATCGAAGATGGGACTATTGTACCGAAAATTCAGGCTTCCACCCATCGGGCGCGAAAATCTGCGTCGGGTCGATCTTGTCGACGTTGTCCTTGGTCACGATACCCGGCGCCACCAGCAGAACCTTCTCGTAGTCCTTCTTTTCCAAGGCGCGCACCGCGAGGTCGACGCTGATGCGGCCCATCATGACCGGATACTCGGCGGCAAAGCCAAGCACCTTGCCTTCCTTGACCAGCTTCAGCATCGTCTGGTTCTCGTAGGACGACATGATCACGACATCGTCGCGGCCGGCGTCGGCGACGGCACTGACGGCCGCTTCCGCCGCCGCGGCCCCGCCCCAGATGACATTGAGATCCGGATAGGTCTGCAACGCGTCCTCGACGATGCGCAGGCTTTGCGGAACGCCGGGCTCCCCATAGAGCTCGGCCGCGAGCTTGATGTTGCCGGTTTTGGTGCTGTCGCGGAAGCCCGCCATATAGCTCTCCGCCCAGCCCGATCCCTGCGGACCCGGCAGGCCGATCGCGGTCGTCTTTTTGTCGCCGAGGTACTTCTTGAGGTACTCACCCTCCTGAAAGCCCTTCTGGTAGGTATCGGGAGTGATGCGCGCGGTGATCGGAGTTTGCAGGATGGGATTGGCGACGGCGATCTGGACAAGGCCTTTGGCGTCGCCCTCCTTCAGCTTGGCCGCCAGACCGGCTTCCGAGATGGCTGCGACGAGGATGCCCTGGGCACCGGATGCGACGCAATCGTCGTATTGCGACAGCTGCTTGGGCAGCGCGTCATAGCCGCCAGCCTGAAGGACCGTCACTTTGACACCCAGGCGCTTTGCTTCCTCAACGATACCGTAGTCCACCGAGACCCAGTAGCTGTCCTTGAGGTGCGGAAACAAGACGCACAGGTTCCAGGGCTTCTCGGCCTTTTCCAGCGGCACATAGTCGAGTGCCTCGACTTTTTTCAGATCGCCGCCCTTGGCCGCGTTGATCTTGAAGGGCCACCAATCCTTGGCCTGGGCGGCGTTGGGCAGGACGGCCACGCTGGTGACGAAAGCCGCCGCGAGCATGGATTGGAAAGCGCGAGTCTTGGTCATGTGATTCCCCATTTGTTTCGTGTGTTCCCGGGTGGGGAGCCGGCAAATTCGCCGGCTCCCCGGTCTGCCTTGGGAGCAGAGATACCTGCTGATGCGTGGAAGTCACCGTTTCGGCGAATGCGCCTTAGGGTTCGTCCGCGCTGTCGCTCACTCACAAAGCCACCGTACTACTTATAAGTTATAAGTCAACTGGCTTTCACAAGCCGTTGCTGATTTCAGGCAGGGTGAGCGCCTTCAACCCCGCGCTCTCGCCGCCGTCGACCGGCATGACGATGCCGTTGACGAAGGATGAAGCCGGCGACAACAGCCAGGCCACGGCCTCGGCGACGTCTTCGGGAGTTCCCAAACGACCCACTGGAATGCGGCTTTCCAGCAGAGCCTTGCGGCCAGGAATGGCTAGCGTGCCCGCCATCATCCGGGTTGCGATCTGGCCGGGGCAGACGGCGTTGAAGCGCACGTCGCTGATTTCCAATGCCAGCGATAGGGTCAAGGCGATCAGCGCGGCCTTGGAGGCCGAGTAGATGGCCAAACCCTCCTCGCCCATCAGCCCGGCCACCGATGACATCATTACCACCGATCCACGCGCAGCGCGCAGTCCTGGCAGCGCCGCGCTGGTAAAGATGAACGACGAGCGTGCATTCACCGTCATGATCTCGTCCCAGTCACTGACGGTGGCGCTCTCGAAAGCCCCTCGCCCCGTCATGCCGGCGTTGTTGACCAGTCCGGCGATCTTTCCATTCCCGAGTGTCATCGCGGCATTGATGGCGGTTCGGCATTCGCCTTCGTCGCGCACATCACAGGCAATGAAACGCGCATTGGCGACACTGGACACGATTTCTCGCGCGGCAGCCTGGTCGCGACCGATGAAGACGACGGCCGCGTTCTCCTGCTTGGCAAGGCGCCGGACACAGGCGGCGCCAATGCCATGCGTACCGCCGGTTACGACATAGATGTTTTCTGTCTCGCTCATGGTAGTCCTATGAATGATCGGCTCAACGAGCCAGATTGCGCTGTGACGCTTCTAGCGAGGCTCGCGCAATTCGGTTCCCGCCCACGTTGGGGCGGCTCACGGCGCGCGCCGATCGTGTTGAAGGGCGTGGCGTCCCGCGTCGTGGCATGACGAACCGCGGCGGTCCGGCATCGCCAAGGCACCGAAGAAAATGGTGAAACCCGGACGTTCAGTGACCTTGCCTTGCCTATCCGGGAATAGCACGACGTTGGCATCACGATCGTAAGCTTCGAAGGAATCCATCGTCAGGCCGAACCACTGAAAATTGTTCTCGTGGAACCGCTCATTCGCCGGAATGCGACGAAGACCCCGCTGATGCTCGACGATCCCGACGATGCTGCTCATCATTCGCCACGAATAGCTTCTGAAAGCGAGGATCACGAGATGCGGCCCCACTGCGGGTAAGGAACAAACGCTGCGACATGCCCAACTTATAACTTATACGCTCTCTGTCAACGGGAGCGTTTTTCCAGATTGGAATAGGGGCGCCTTCGGCCTGCGACGGCTGCCGGGAACATGACGACGGTGCCGCGCGAGCGCGTTCCACACTGCCTTTTTATGCGACTTTCGAGGCACAGACCATGAACATGGGATGACCGGTATTTGGTTCAAACTCCACCTGAAGACAACCCGGCCCATCGAGTGACTGACGACCCGACAGCGCTACCAAGACCACCCTGAAATGGCGGCAATCTTGGCTGCGGATTGATCGAATGCCAATCGGCGATGCGCTCAAGGAACGCCGGTTTGGCAAATAACGCAAAGTTATTTGCGGAGAATTACGTCGGTCCGCTGTACTGATCACCGGAGAGTTACACCTGCTGCAACGCGATCGCGATACCCTGGCCGACGCCGATGCACATTGTGGCGAGCGCATAGCGGCCGCCGCGTTCGCGCAATTCCAGCACCGCGGTGCCTGATATGCGCGCCCCCGACATGCCGAGCGGATGGCCGAGCGCAATGGCGCCGCCATTCGGGTTGACGTGCTCGGCATCCTCGGCGATGCCGAGTTGGCGGAGCACGGCGATGCCTTGGGAGGCGAAGGCTTCGTTTAGCTCGATGACATCGAATTGTTGCGGCGTCAGGCCGAGACGGGCGCAGAGCTTTTGCGTCGCCGGCGCCGGGCCGATGCCCATGATGCGCGGCGCCACGCCGGCGGCGGCACCGCCAAGGATACGAGCGATCGGCGTCAGGCCATATTTCTTCATGGCGGCCTCCGAGGCAACGATGAGCGCCGCCGCCCCGTCATTGACGCCCGACGCGTTGCCGGCCGTCACCGTACCGCCCTGCCGGAACGGCGTCGGCAGCTTGGCCAGCGCCTCGACGGTGGTGCCGGCTCGGGGATGCTCGTCCTTGGCGACGACAACCGGATCGCCTTTGCGCTGCGGGATCGTCACTGGGGTGATCTCCTTGGCCAGCCTTCCATTGGCTTGCGCGACGACTGCCCTGTCCTGGCTGCGCGCGGCAAAGGCATCCTGGTCCGCGCGGGAGATGGCGAACTCTTCCGCGACGTTCTCGCCGGTCTCCGGCATCGAATCGACGCCATACTGCTTCTTCATCAGCGGGTTGACGAAGCGCCAGCCGATGGTGGTGTCGTAGATCTCGGCATTGCGCGAGAACGCCGTGTCGGCCTTGGGCATGACGAAGGGCGCGCGGCTCATCGATTCGACGCCGCCAGCGATCATCAGCTCCGCCTCGCCGGCCTTGATGGCCCTGGCTGCAATGGTCAGCGCATCCATGCCGGAGCCGCACAGGCGATTGACGGTCGAACCGGGAATCTCCTTCGGCAGTCCGGCCAGCAGCAACGCCATGCGCGCCACGTTGCGGTTGTCCTCGCCGGCCTGGTTGGCACAGCCATAGACGACATCGTCGACCGCCTGCCAGTCGATGCCGGGATTGCGCTCGACCAGCGCTCTTAGCGGGATGGCGCCGAGATCGTCTGATCGTACCGAAGACAGCGAACCGCCAAAACGGCCGATCGGCGTGCGGATGTAATCGCAGATATAGGCCTCGGCCATGTCATGCAGCCTTTGCTTTTCCGGTTCCTTCATGCGCCGCCCTGGTGCGGGCCTGCAGGTCGCGCAATGTCGTGAGTTCGAGTTCGCTTGGCGTCGGCGTTTCGTCAAGCGCCTCGGCGAACCTAACCACCCAGCCACAGCTCTCCTGCACCTGCTGGCGCGTGACGCCGGGATGCAGCGAGACGACAGTGAATTCCTTCGTCACCGGATCCGGCTTCCAGATGGCGAGATCGGTGATCAATAGTGTGGGGCCTGCGGTGTCGATGCCAAGCCGTTTGCGATGATCGCCGCCCTCGCCATGGCCGAAGGAGGTGAAGAAATCGATCTTCTCGACCATGCCGCGCCTGGTCTGCGCCATGGTGATGTAGATCTCCTTCGACGACGTCGCGATTTCCGGCGCGCCGCCGCCGCCGGGCAGCCTGGTCTTGGGGTGGAAATAGTCGCCGATGACCGTGGTGTTGATGTTGCCGAACTTGTCGAGCTGCGCCGCCCCGAGGAAGCCGATCGAAATACGGCCGCCCTGCAGCCAGTAGCGGAACATCTCCGGCACCGCGACGGTGGTCACGGCGGTCTCGCACAATTCGCCGTCGCCGATCGACAGCGGCAGCACGTCTGGCGCAGTGCCGATCGTGCCACTCTCGTAAATCAAGGTGATGTCGGGCGCATGCGTCAGCCGCGCCACATTGCAAGCGGCCGACGGTGCGCCGATTCCGACGAAGCAGACATCGTCATTGCGCAGCGCACGGCTGGCGGCGATGGTCATCATCTCGTTGGGGCTGAACGACAGCTCGCTCATGCCGCTTTCCTCAGATGCGCGACGCGGGCCGCGAAATCGTCGGCGCTCTTCTCGATGACGTTGGCCTGCATCCACGCCTGGAATTTCTCGCGGTCGGCGGCGATCTCGTCCCATTCGAGATAGGCGGCATTGTCGCGCGCATAGTAGCCATGCGCGTAGGACGGATGCGAACCGCCGGGCACGACGGATATCGCCGCGATCGTCCAGCGCGGCAGCACGGTCAGGTTGGGGTGCAGATCGTCGAAATTGTCGACCACTTCCTCGACCGTCACCACAGCACGTTTGGCCGCCAGCACAGCTTCCTTCTGGATGCCGATGATGCCCTCGACCATTATATTGCCCTTCCTGTCGGCCTTCTGCGCATGGATGAAGGTGACGTCTGGCCGGATCGAAGGAACGGCCGCCAGCACCTCGCCGGTGAACGGACAAGCCACCGATTTGATGTTCGGATTGACCGTCGCCAGCCCGGCGCCGCGATAGCCGCGAAACACCGCGCAAGGCAGACCGGCAGCACCTGCCTCATAGGCGTTGGCCATGCCGGCATGGCTGTGCTCCTCGACATCGAGCGCGCGCGGATAACCGTTCTCGATGGCGTCGCGGGCGCGCCGCAGCAGGCCGACGCCGGGATTGCCGAGATAGGAGAAGATGATCTTTTTCGCCATGCCCATCCCGATCATCTGGTCGTAGATCAGGTCCGGCGTCATGCGGATCAGGGTCAGGTCGCGAAACCCCTGGCGGATCGCCTCATGCGCGGCGGCTGTCGGGATCAGATGGGTGAAACCCTCGAAGGCAACGGAGTCGCCATTGTTCAAGTTCTCCGCAACGGCTTGTTTCAGCGGCAGGAACTTGACCATCGCAGGAACACTCCAAAAAAGTGGAACATGCGTGCAGGGGATCTGCACGCTTTTTAAAGCGGTTGCTCGCGCCATCTTCGATGTCGTCTCATGTTAGAAGCGCCCTGCCGGTGGGGAGGACACCGGCAGGGCTCACCGCCCATACATCGCGACCGTGGCGCCTGGACATCACAGCCAAGCGTGGCTTCGGGCGGCGACCTCTTCGCTGCCTACTCGACTTCGAACGTCACGCCCTGAGCGAGCGGCAGGCTGCGACCGTAGTTAATGGTATTGGTGGCCCGGCGCATATACGCTTTCCAAGCGTCCGAGCCGGATTCGCGCCCGCCGCCAGTTTCCTTTTCGCCGCCGAACGCGCCACCGATTTCGGCGCCGGATGGGCCGATATTCACATTGGCGATGCCGCAGTCTGAACCTCGCACGGAAAGAAAAGTCTCGGCCTCGCGCAGGTCATTGGTGAAGATCGACGACGACAGGCCTTGCGGAACGGCGTTGTGCAGCCGCAGGGCCTCATCGAAATCACTGTAACGAATCACGTAGAGGATGGGGGCAAAGGTCTCTTTTTCAACCGAACCTGTCTGCTCGGCGATCTCGACCAGCGCAGGGCGGACGTAGTAGGCGTCCTTGCCGAAGCCGGCATCGAGCCTCTCGCCGCCAAAGACCTTGCCGTCAGCGGCCCTTGCGTCGGAAAGGGCGGCCTGCTGTGCGTCGTAGGCTGCCTTGTCAATCAAGGGGCCGATGAGGTTTCCCGATTCGAGAGGGTTGCCGACCGAAACGGAGGCATAGGCCTTCTTCAGTCGCGGAATGAAGCTGTCATAGACGCTGTCATGCACGAACAAGCGCCGCAGCGAGGTGCAGCGTTGCCCGGCGGTGCCCATCGCTGAGAAGGCGATGCCGCGCAGGGTCAGGTCTAGATCCGCGGTGGCGGTGACGATTGCCGCGTTGTTTCCACCCAGCTCCAGGATTGAGCGACCGAAACGGGAGGCGACGCGAGGACCGACCGCGCGGCCCATCGCCGTCGAACCGGTGGCGGAGAGCAGCGGCACCATCGGATGGTCGACCAGCACCTCGCCGATATCCCGGGCGCCGATCAGCACGCTCGCAAGTCCATGTGGCACGCTTCCGCCTTCATCCTGGAAGCGCTTGACCGCCCGGCCGAACAAGGCTTGAGTCGCTCGCGCGGTTAGCGGCGTCTTCTCCGACGGCTTCCAGACGATAGAGTTCCCACAGACCAGGGCAAGCGCCGCGTTCCACGACCAGACGGCGGTAGGGAAGTTGAATGCCGAGATGATGCCGGTGACGCCGAGTGGATGCCAGGTTTCCATCATGCGGTGCTCGGCACGCTCGGTAGCGATCGTCAAGCCGTACAACTGACGGGACAGGCCGACCGCGAAGTCGCAGATGTCGATCATCTCCTGGACCTCGCCCAGGCCCTCCGAAGGGATCTTGCCCACTTCTATCGAGACAAGACGTCCGAGGTCAGCCTTGGCCACCCTGAGCTCCTCGCCAAGCAAACGGATCAGTTCGCCGCGCTTAGGCGCGGGCACCAGTCGCCACTCGAGGAAGGCCGAATGCGCGTTCTCAATGGCTTTGTTGGCGTTTGCGGTATCGACCGTCTTCACTCGCGCTAGCGTCTCGCCCGAAATGGGTGATCTCACGATGAGCTCGCCAGCGGTCAGGGCGGCGACATCGACCCCGCAGCGATTGAGGATCGCGGCGACCTCGTCGGCGAGCGATGGACGGGCGATCTGCGTGGCGTGGGAAGTCATGGTGTTCCTCCAAATGTTAGGAATGCGTATTGGCGGCGACAGGTGCGTGACAGAGATGCGGTAAGTTGGTGGCACCGGGAGCGTACCTGCTTCAGCAAGAAGCCTCGCTTGAGCAGGTTCCTGTTCCGCGACCTTTCAATGGCCACACCGACGTCGGCAACTGACTGTTGATGCCGGTTTCCACCGCCACGGCCCGAAAGCGGTGTGCGCTCAAAATCGCCTGAAGCGGCAGGAGTAATAACGCGGTCTAAGTCGTCTTCCTCACGTGGATGAAGAACCGTGACCGGTACGATAAGAAAGATGCTGTCGTTGGCGGCGAGCAGAATTCGGCTAGCGAGGCTGGGCGGGAAGTCGCCACAGCAACCGGAGCGCCCCAGCGCGCCAAAGATCCGCAATAAATCGGCCGTCGCGGCCTTTCCGATCCGCTGCACTGTGTTCATGGCGCTTTGCGTGCTGCTTTGCTCAACTGCGCCAATGCCTCGTCGATCGAGTCCTGTTGCGCCTCGGCGTAGAGATCAAGTTCGTTGGCGACCTTAACTCCCAAGCCTTGTTCGAAAACGCCCCGATTGGAACATTCCGAATAGTTCCGTTGCTCGTCGGTACCGAGATTCGATTGGAAGATTCCCGCGGCGCTGACCGGCAGAAAATCTTCATAGATGATCGGATCGAAATGCAAATGGCCGCTCGCGACGAGCTCATCGACTGATCGCAGGATCTGCTTGCTTGCAGCAGCGGCAAGGCCTTCCCGAGTCGGTGCGTAGCGAAAATAGGCGAGCCCTTGTTCGCGAAGTGCGTTCCAACTGTCGGGAAACTCCTTGAACCGCTCTGTCAGTTGGCTCTCGTAGGTACCGGCATGATAGCCTGCCACGCCAACCTGGACCTGGCGGCGAGCCGACGCCAGGAGCCTGTCATAGAGCTTGCGTCCCTTCGGCGTAAGCGCAACACCGCGCTGCTCGATTTCACCGAACCGGGCCGTGTGCCTGCCCTCTACCAAGGCCCCTTCTGCTGCTTTGAACTCGATTCGCTCCTCGAGCGCCTTGAAGCTGGTCTGGCGAAGCAGGATCGGGCACTCGCGACGCGGCGGGCCCTCGATGACCGCCTTGGGCGTGATGCCGCGTTTGGGCATGCTGGCCTGCACCGCGTCTATGTCAAGCGTGCGCGGCGTCAGGTGGTTGATGTGCGGTCCGCGGAAACTCACGACGTCGGCAATCAGCCGGTGAGCGCCGTGCAGCTTGTTGTAGGTGGCAAGCGTCACGGTGGCGTCGCTATGCCAGCGGAAAGTCTCCAGAACCTCGCGTACAAACTCCTCGGCCTCAGCCTGCTCAAGGCCGCCCTCGGCCTCGAAGACCTCGACGAGTTCGAGTGAGCGCGGGGTGAAGATCTGTCGCTGCGCTAGTATGCACGCCGCCATTTTGCGCAGCGCTTCGTCCTCGATCAGCTCGAGGCGAAGAAGCGAGGTGAAAACGCGGAACGGGTTGTTTCGCAACGCTTCGTCTTCGACAGGGCGAAAGGCCGTGGAATGGACAGGCACGCCAGCGACCGACAGATCGTAGTAGCCGACCGGATGCATGCCGAGCACCGCAAAGATGCGGCGGATGTTGAAGAGTTCTTCCGGCGTGCCGAGACGAATGGCGCCGTGACGCTCGACACCGAGCCGGTCCAACTCGTGGCTGCGGCGCAATGCCTGTTCCAGCTCCGGGTCACTCGCCATCGTTGCAGTGTTGATGTCGGTTACCAGCCCAATGAGGGTGCCATACTGCGGCACCTCGGTGCGGTACATCTCCGACATGGCGTTCGAAAACAGCGACCGGATCTCGTCGGCGTGTACCGTCATCGAAGATATCCTGAACGACTTTATCTGAGCATGCACGGTCATACGGACCTCCTGAATGCCAACCGGAGAAAGAAGCAGCCGACGCTTGCGACTGCTCGAGGGATCTGGATGCGATCAAACCATCCTTCTGCCGGCTTCGATATCGACATCTATTCAGAAGTTCATTCCGAATTGGAATGAATACAAATTGAGACGGCTCGATCGACAGCGTCACGCAACTTCAGATTAATCTACATGTTGCACCGCGTTCACGCGTCGATTTGACAGCTTGAGCCCGGAGCAATTTCGCCGTGAACACCAGGCCCCCCGCCTGGGGTTAAGGCGAGGTCTAAGCGTGGAACTTCCGCCGACCGACAAGGAAGGAAGGGGGAGACGCCTGGTCATGCGGCGACAGTAACACCATAGCCCTTCACCGGTTCTCCCTGGCGGTAATAGACGCCGAAGCGGTTTCGCAAAAATGCATCGAGGGCAATGTCTTCCTGGCGAACGAAGCCGGAGGCCGGAATATCGCCATCAGCAAGCAGATCGAGTACCGCGCAGATGCTGGAAGCGGTCGTAACCTGGATCGCGCTCGTGGTGCGGCCGCCAATCTGCGTGCTGTAGATCTTGTTCGCATAGGTCTCTTGGATCAGGCGGCCGCTTCTGCGCCCGGAAACCGTGACAAACACGATCACGACGTCCTGTAACGTCGTCGGCAGGGCGTTTTCGAGTATATCCTTCAATACCTCGCGGCGGTGCCGTAGCCCCAAGTCGTGCAAAAGCGCCTTCATGATCGCGGCGTGGCCAGGATAGCGGATGGTTCGATAGTTGAGCGTATTGACCTTGCCCTTCAGCGTTTCGCACAGCGTCCCCAATCCGCCGGAGGTGTTGAAGGCCTCATAGGTTACGCCGTCGAGCGAGAATTCTTCCCGCTCCTCCAGTGCCGGCACTTCAATTAACTCGCCGTTGACGACGGCCTCGCAGGGCTGGATGTACTCGTTGATGACCCCGTCCGTGCTCCAGGTGAGGTTGTAGTTCAAGGCGTTGCTCGGAAACTGCGGGAGTGCGCCAACGCGCAGCCGCACGCTGTCGAGGCTGTCGAACTTGCGGGCAAGGTCGCTCGCCACGATGGAGATGAAACCGGGCGCCAGACCGCATTGTGGAATAAACGCTGTCTTGGCTGTCTTGGCGATCTGTTTCACCTGCCGAGTAGATTCTACATCCTCCGTGAGGTCCAGATAATGCACCCCAGCTTTGGCAGCGGCAGTGGCGATGAAAACTGTAAGCTGGAAGGGCGCCGCGCTTAGCACAGCAAATTTGCCGGTCAACTGGGCCGACAAAGCTGCTTCGTCGGTGATATCGAGGATTGCCGTCGAAAGGGCGGGACCACTTTCAATTTCCGCCAGTTGATCCGCGCTTCGGTCAACGACTGTCACATGATAGTCCCCGGTATCCGCGAGCAACCGAGCGATCGTGGATCCGATCTTTCCTGATCCGATGACGACGACGTCTTTCATTGTTTCCTCCTGCAACACGACTTAGGTCCGAGCGCGTCATGTCTCTCAGGTCGCGCGGTTGATTTGCAGCGATGAATTTCATAAAACTCCTATTCATTTTGGGCATATCGCAGGGACAGTTTGACAAAATGCAGGTCTCGGCAAAAGATCGCCAACTTCTGATGCTGCTTGCCGAAGACGCGCGCACGCCCATCGCCGTGCTTGCCCGCAAGCTGGACCTCTCACGAACAACCGTTCAGACTCGGTTGGACCGCCTTGAACAGGAGGGGGTCATCGCCGGATATGGCGTGCGGCTGTCAGACACTTACGAGCACGGCCTGGTTCGAGCTCATGTCATGATTGTCCTCAAGTCCAAGGCGCTCGGCGCGGTCGTTCGCGCGCTTCGTGCTCTTCCGGAAGTCATGTCCGTCCATTCGGTCAGCGGGGGCTTCGACCTGATCGCCGACGTTGCCGCGCCATCGATCAGCGAGCTTGACAAGACTATCGACGTGATTGGTGACGTCGAGGGTGTCGAAAAAACCCAGTCGTCGATCATCCTTTCGACGCGATTCCAGCGATAGGCACCGGACTGGTGCCGTGCGGCGGCGCCGGCGACCCAAGCAGCCAACAGCTGCCGAGAGCTGTTGAAATGAACTGGATGAACGTACTAGATACGAAGCATGAGTTCCGCTCACAGAAGGTGGTAGGGTTTGCATTCGGTGGGTCACCACAATCTCCCCTCCTATGCCCTGTTGCGCAGCTTTGAATGCGCTGCGCGTCACGAAAGCTTTACACAGGCGGCCGAGGAGCTTCATCTCACGCAAAGCGCAGTCAGCCGACAAGTCAAAGAGCTTGAAGACATGATGGGCGCGACATTGTTCAGGCGGGTTGGACGACGGGTCGTATTAACCGAGGCTGGCAGGCGGTTTGCGGCGGACCTGGCGATCGATCTCGAGAACCTCAAGCAATCGGTGGTGCGGGCGATTGCAGTCGGCGAGCGAATGTCGACGTTGCGCATCGGCATACTGCCAACATTTGCCAGTCGTTGGCTGATCCCCAGACTAGCGACGTTCCTGGGCGATCATCCCAATATCGAAATCAGGCTGGAAACCCGCACCGTACCGTTCGATCTCACCCGAGAACGCTTCGATGTCGCCATCCATTTTGGAAGGGCCGACTGGCCAGACGCCCGTATGACCAAGCTGTTTGATGAGGAAATGCTGCCGGTAGCATCTCCCAAATTCCGCGACACGCGCATGGCCACCGAGCCGGCGCGTCTCGCGGAGGCTCCGCTGCTGCACCTCATTACCCGCGAGAGCGCATGGATTGACTGGTTTGCCATGAACAACATCCGCGACAAGCGGCTGCTGACCGGCCGGCATTTCGATCAGTTTTCCATGATCATCTCGGCTGCCGTGGCCTCCCTTGGCGCCGCGCTTCTACCCAAGTATCTGATCGAAACTGAGCTCGAGGGGGGAATTCTGATCCCGCTAAGCGACATGGCCTTAAAGACGCATAACAGCTATTTTGTTGTCAGCGCGGCTGGCGACGTCAATCCACAGGTAAACGCTTTTACACGCTGGCTGATGGCGGCGGCCAAACGCGCCCACCGGCCACCAGCATAGCTTCTCACAATTCACCTAAGACTGCGCTGCATTTAGGATGCCTATCTCGACACGACCGAGCATGCCCAGGGACGAACATGACTTGGCAGCCTTCCGAAATGATCTTTGAAGGCTTTCGAAAAATGCGAAGATGAAACATATCCGCAGGCTATTGCCACCTCGATGACCGACATGTCTGTCGTCTCGAGAAGCTGCCGCGCCTTTTTGAGCCTAACCTGAGAGTAATAAGTCATCGGGGTAGTTTTCAGATGCTTTGAGAATAGACGCTCGATTTGGCGGCGCGATAAACTCACTGAGTGAGCGATTTTCTTGAGTGGCAACGGATCCTCTACATGCCCCTCCATCAGCCTGATCACGCGAATGAGCTTTTCGACGGCACCGCTATAGCGCACTCCAAGCGGCACCGATTGGCAATGGTTACCTGTACGAAATCTGTCCGCACTCAACTGACCACAAACTCGCCGGGCCAGGTCCTCTCCGTGCCGAAGGCGGATCATTTCAGCTGCAAGATCGAACGCTGCGAACTCACCGGCGCAAGTTGTAACGGAGGCATGCTGGACAAAGAGGCAATCTTCGGTGACCAAGTCCGAGAACTTTTCCCCTAAAGCTGCAAGTTTCGACCAATGAATCGTGCATCGCATGCTGCCATGTAAGATCCCTGCGTCAGCCAGCAACCAAGCAGCGGTTCCAATCGCACAGATTGGCAATTTGCGGCGACTTTTCGAGCGCAAGAGAGCGGAGAGCAGACGTGATTTTTGCTCTTCGATGCGCTCTCCACCGATTATTACAATCGGTGAATCGTCATCGTTGTTTCTGTAGCAATTGATGTCGATGTCGGGCGAAATTGCGATGCCGCTCGAGCTCAGCACGGGGGACATATCTGTGCCGATGATTCGCCAGCCAAATAACTTTTCGCCGGCGCTGCAATTCGCTTGATAAAACGGTTCTACGAACGAAGAAAGGCTAAGCTGCGAGAACCCTGGCAGAACAAGGATGTTGAGCCTGAGCGTGCTCTCAGATGATGCCTTTCCTTCCGATGAGACTGCGTCGTAGTCGAGGTCTGGTGCGGGCAAGCCTATATTGGCGGTTTCAACCATGGTCAGGCCCTTCGTTTCCGCCTCGCTGCTATAAGGTCGCTAAGGTTGTAGGCTCAGACCCCACTTAGCAGCGGCGTGACGGTCAGCGACCTTGACCTTCCAGCCGCACGTTGCCTCCACATTCCGCGCCCCAGAGGCGTGTTACGAATGAGGCTTCATCTTTCGTAGAGCGATGAGAACCACAGCCGCCATGTCATCGATGTCATGCTCAGACATTGCCGTTGACAGGAAACCAGTACCCGTTTCGACCATGAGCAGGCCGCCGTCGAAGAGATGTCCGACGAATGATGAAAGAAGTGCAGCTTTCTCCGGCGACAGGTAAGCTTGCCGGTAGTTCTCAGGCGCGTCCGCGGATAGGTGGATACGAAACATCGAGCCTCTGCCGGTAACACAAGCAGGCACGTCGGCAGTCTTGATAGCCTCGCCGATCGAGCCGCGTGCGCGGTCGCCCAGTGCGTTGAGCCTGTCAACAGCTTCCCGGTCGTACAACTTCATCGCCGTATGGCCGGCGATCATCGTGATTGGGTTTGCCGAGAAAGTGCCAGAAAGCGGGAAAGGCGCCGGACCATTGAGGGGGTTCAGGACTTCCATCACCTCAGTACTACCGGCAATGGCCCCGACGGGAAAGCCGCCCCCTATCATCTTGCCTAAGGCCGTGATGTCCGGCTGGACATCATACCATTGCTGCGCCCCTCCAAATTTGGACCGGAAAGTGATCACTTCGTCGAAGATCAAGAGCGCCCCGTTATGCTCGGTCCAGCGTCTCAGCGCTTGAATGAAATCTTCGGCCGCTTGTACTACTCCTATGCGATGAGGAAGCAGGTCGACCAGCACGCACGCCAATTGGTCGCGATGTTCGTCGAGTATTTGGAGCGCGCGTTGCACATCGTTGAATGGGATCACAACGACATCGTCGAGTAAGCGCTGAGGCGTCCCGCGCGACACTGCAACGCTAGACGGGCGCTCCGGCTGTCCCCAATTGTCCGGCTTGGCTGTCTGGCTTGCCTCGGCGTAGTCGTAGAGGCCGTGATACGCCCCTTCGACCTTTGCGATCTTGGGCCGCCGGGTGAATGCCCGGGCAGCCTTGAGGCTCGCCATGACCGCTTCGGTTCCCGAATTGACGAAGCGGATTCGCTCAAAGGCAGGATTGCGGCTGCGAATATACTCGGCATAATCGATCTCGACTTCGGTGCCGAGCGTAAACGCGGTTCCTTTCTGCAGCTGTTCGCTGACAGCAGCAGTGATCGCCGGATGTGCATGCCCGTGAATCAGCGAGGCAATATTATTCGCAAAGTCGGTGCGACGGACGCCCTCCACATCATAGACGTAGCACCCCTGCCCCCTCTCGGCGTAGATCGGATGCGGCTTGCGCAAAATCGTGTTTCGGCTGCATCCGCCCGGCAAAATGGACTTGGCGCGCTCAAACAGGGCTGCGCTTTTCGAAATATCCGTATGCAAATTCGCGTCCACAAGGCATCTCCCGATAGCAGCTAGCGGTCCAAATGGCTGAACTTGCCTTGCACCCCATCCCAGGCCGCTGCGTCGGGAAGTGGTTCCTTGGAATCAGTTATGTTGGGCCACAATCGCGAAAGCTCTTCGTTGAGCTCCAAAAAGTGCTTCATATCCGCCGGCAGGTCCGTATCCCGATAGATCGCTTTTGCCGGACACACTGGTGTACAGGCATCGCAATCAATGCATTCGTCAGGGTGAATAACGAGAAAGTTCGGCCCCTCGTAAAAGCAATCGACCGGGCACACATCGACGCAGTCGGTAAATTTGCACTTGATACAGTTCTCGGTGACGACATAGGTCATGTCTGGTCCCCATCCGTTTGGAAATCCCGGATATCTTGTCCGCGCAGCTACTCCGCCGCCTGCAGGAATGCGGGGTTGATCCCATACATGGAATAGAGGCCAGCCTCGTCGAAGATGACGCGATCATCATAGCCGTTGAACCAGATAGCGTCCGGGTTTCGGCCGACGATGGTCACCTTGCACCGGTCGTGGGCATCAGCAGCCGAACGCAACAGCTTGAAGATCACGACGCCTTTTTCACCGCCAGGGACACCCGGCACGGGCTCGTTGGTGACCGCAGCCACTTCGGTCTTGCCCTTGTAGTGAGTGATCGAAAGCCGCGCATGGGCCTCGACGCCCGACAGGCCCTTCTGCGATTCGTTCAGAATCTGCCATGCACGCTCGATCGGGACATTGAACGCCTTGTGCCCGACTATGTCGCGACCACAGAAGAAGTAATGGTTGTTGATGCCGTTTCGAACCATCTCGCGCTGCATAATCCGCAGCGCTTCGGCATCGTCGTTGATATCGCGGATGATCGGCGACTGATTGTGGATGGTGATCCAGTCGCGCCGGGCGAGTTCCTTGACCGCAACCCGCGTGTCAGCAATCCATTCGAGCCCACCACCACGATTGTCGAGATAACCGCCATCCGGTGTCTTGCGGAGAAACTCGTCAGGATGGTTGAAGTGCACCATCATTCGCAGGCTGACGTCCGGATAGGCCTCATGGAAGGCGTCGAGCATCGCAAAGAAAGTCTGGTCGAACCGCTGCGGATGGAAAGCCAATTCCTTGGTCCCGATGCGGATATTCTCGACACCGGCTTCCGTGAGCCCGGCCAACCATGCAGCGATGTTCTTGTTGCCCAGAACCATGGGATCGCCGCCTGACATCAGGATCTCGCGAAGTTTCTCACGGCCGGTTTCTGGATGGCGACCGCCATTCGCCGCCACCGCCCTATTGTGTTCGCGGATGTATTCGACAATCTCTCCGAGCTGCGCCAAGCCTTTAGGAGCAACCGTCCCATCCTCGCGGGCGATCTCCTTGCGGCCGATCAGTTCCTCGCGATAGCAGAAGCGGCAGTGGGCGGAGCAGGTGGACGCCACGTAGAGCAGACCAAGCTCATACTTATGGATCAGCCCTTCGCGCGGGCTGTAGGTCATTTGCTTGCCCGGATCTTCGGCACCGTCGAGATCGTAGGTTTCTTTCGGGCTGGCTTTCACCAGCGTCTGCATGGGTCGGCTGTATTGCGCCTGCTCATAGTAGTGCCGCGTAATCTTGATCGGCATCCGGGCCTCCAGATCTTTCACGGTGCCTTTCAGTTCGAGGATCCGGTCGAGTTCTTCTTGGGAATAGAACCCCCGCATGTCCTGGGACACGTCACCGCTAGCGAACTTGGCTATGCCAGTGATGATCTGCCGGTCGTATTTGCCATTGACCACTTTTTCCAGAAACGACTGCTCACGCTGCGTGGGCATGTATTTTTCGACGGTATTCACAGCGCGCACCTCCAAAGCTGAAGTATTCCATTCCGGCGCAGAAGGTTCCGGAGCGACGTCTTACTTTTACTGCCTCAGTGTCAGATGCCTCCGACCGACTTACAAACGCATATATGTCACCATTCAGTGACCAGCACTCATGAGAGACCTCTCTGATTGGGGTGGTTGAGGTCAAGGTGCTCCTGTACTTTTTTCCTGGGCCGTTCCGCAGGTCACTCGCTTCTCTTCGCGGTCGGCGCCTTGGCCGCCGCATGATGGGGTCAGGAGAGCGAGGTGTCTCAATCTGTTTCACGACCTTGCCGGGTTTAGCGGCAGGTTCGGGTCTCTCAACGAGATCGCCTCGCCCATCGTCCCCACGGAACGATCTGGACGTCGCCCGTTCGGGCGAAAGCTCCTTTCTTACTCCTTCAATGTTTGCGGCGGGTTCACGCCGCCGGGGTGGCAATTTCCTTTCCAAAGCGGAATTCGGTCGCGTCGGCCCAAATCCGGTGCAGGATGACCGCCAGCTTACGGGCCACCGCCACACGCGCCCGCGCCATGCCACGGCGCTTGGCGACATTCATGCCCCATGCCCTCAGGCTCGACCATTTCTTCGAGCGTACGAGCAGCGAATGCGCTGCCTCGTAGAGGGCCGTGCGGGCGAGTTCGTCGCCGCAGCGACTGATCCTGCCCTGGATGTCGGTCTCACCCGATTGGTAGCGCGCGGGCGTCAGCCCCAGATGCGCCCCAACCGCTTGGCTGGAGCCGAACCGCTCCGGCCGGTCGATGGTGGCGCGGAAGGTGAGCGACGTGATCGGGCCGACGCCGGGCGCCGACATCAGCCGCCGGCAGACCTCCTCCTTGCGCACGATGTCGAGAACCTGCCTGGTCAGCCGGGCGAACTCCTTGAGCATGGCGCCGAGGATCGCAAGCAGCGGCTCGACCATCGCCATCACTTCGGCGTCGGCGCCGACCAGCTCGCGCACCCGCCCGGCAAAGGCGGACCGCGACGGCAGGCCCAGCTTGACGCCGGCTTCGCGCAGCATGGCACGCACCACGTTCTCGATCGTGCGCATTTCGTTGAGAACCGTCCGGCGGGCGACCAGCAACGAGCGCCACAGCCGGCATTGTCTGCTCTTCACATGCACCTGCCGGTACCAGCCGGTGCGCATGATCTGCGCCAGCGCGCGGGCATCGTTCCTGTCGGTCTTGTTCGGCATCGTCTTCATGGCCGCATTGGCAGCCCGCGTCTCGATGCAGATCGCCGGCAGCCCTTCGGCGCGCAATCCGTCGTGAAGCCATGCCGTCAGTGAACAGGCTTCCAGCCCGACGCGCTCCAGCACCAGGTCGACTTTACGCAATGCCTCGGCCAAAGCCTGCGGCTCGCTCGCCGCTCGAGCCTCCTTCATGATGCGACCGCTCTCATCGACGACGCAGATCGCGGTCTCTTCCAAAGACACGTCCAGTCCGGCAAAGTACTTCATGGCTGCTCCTTCCCGATGTTTGTGGCGATTCCACATCGACCACGTTCTCACATCACGACAGGAGCAGCCGCCCTCTTCCGGCGTCGGCCGAGACCCCAATCACCCCATCCGTTGGCAGAATGGCGATGATACAGTCAGCCTTCAAATGCGCGTTACGTTGCAAGCCAACAAGGTGGCGGCCATCAAGATCGGCATGCTCGCAACGGCCGAGATCATCGCTGCCGTTGCCACCGTGCTGCGCGACGTTCCGCAGGTGTCGGCAGTGCTCGACCCGGTGGCTGACTTCAGGCCGGGCTCTGTTTGGAAACAGGCGCCATCGCCGCCACGAAACGTGATCTGTTACCGCTTTGCTCTCTCATCCCCCAATCTCATCGAGTTGGCGCTCCTTATTGACGCGGAACTGGCGGCAGACGAGAGCGGTGAGCCTGGGACGGAAATTGCTGGCAGCTGGCACGCAAGCCCTGCTGATCAAGTGGGAGCACGCTGCGGGACCCCGTTCGGTAGACATTCTCATTCGTCCCAATCAAGGACCCATGCGCTTCGATACTCCCCGACTGGCAGCAATCCGCGGCACCGGCTGTGCCCTGGCTAGCGCGATAGGAGCCGCGAACCACGAGGTTCGCACCGGATGGGAGGCCGCATCACGCCACGCTTATTTTCAAGCTATGCATATATCAGGAATGAATTAACCCATGCCGACTATATATTTTCCAGGCTGTTTCATTTCTGAAATGATTCCACAGCGCTGAGAAAGCGCATCTGCGACACGTCGGGAACTCCGACCGGGGTCATACTTTCGTGGATATGAAATAACACTGAGCTGCTATGACGGCTTGAACAGTGGGGCGCTTATACAATGCATATTTGTAACCAGGTATTCGCGATTGATCATCACCACGGTCAGGCAAGTCGGACGATTTTGTCTGGCTACCCATCTATACGCGGCGCCACTATGCGGGAGAAAGCTGCGTATTACTCCGATAACATGAGTTGGATTCATGAAAGCCTACTCCGTGAGCCGCGTGGGCATCGCAATATGCTCGGATCCATTGTCACAGATCCGGTTTCCGACGAGGCTGCATTCGGAGTCATTTTCCTGCACCCATCAGGGATGTTCGACGGCTGTGGTGACAGCACGTTTGCGACCGCCACGGCCGCCATTGAGAGTGGTCTCGTGAAGGCCGTAGAACCGATCACTCGCTTTACTATCGATAGCGTCCTTGGACCGTTGCATATCGAAGCCGACGTGAACGGTGGAGTGGTGTCCGAGGTGCGCTTTGGGAATGTTCCCTCGTACTGCGTTGGTAGCTTCGAAGCAGCACTCCAAGATAGACGGAGGATCACCATAGATGTGTCTTTCGGCGGTCTTTATTATGGTTTTATCGACGCCGACGCGCTCGGGCTTGAGTTGGCGCCGGAAGCTGAACCCCAAATAGTCTCTATCGCTCAGGAACTTTGGCGCAATCTGGGACAAGAGTTGGCCATCAAGGACGATGAGATGGACCGTAATGCAAAGTTGGATCTTTTCACGTTTGTAAGGCGCCAGAGTTCGGAGACAGGCTGCCACTATCTTGTCGCGAATGTGTACCCTCCAGGTAGTATGGGGCGCACCCCTTCCGGAACCGGTACCAGTGCACATATGGCGCTACGCGCAGCTCAGGGCGAACTGAAGGACGGTGATCTGTTTATCCAGGAGAGCGTGCTCGGGATGACATTCCGAGGACATTTTACAGCATGCACCCTCAGCCGAGGCGGGTTGGGCATAAATCCCGTGGTAGGAACCAAGTCTTATATGATGGGGATCAGCCATTTCGTGATCGACCCGGCAGATCCATTTGCGCGCGGGTTCATCATGCCCGCCTAACACCAAAGAGGCACCATCAATGACAGGGAATAGACGAGGGAAACTACCGCAGTGAATTGTGCACTCAGTGCGGCGCTCTTACTACCAGCTCACTTTACGATCCGGTTATCAGGCCTCTGGCTGATGCTACCAATAGACAAGGGAACTCGTCCATCTTGGCCGAGGCCCTCGGTGTCAGTCAGCCGAAGGCTTGGCACATGGGCCATTGCCTTGCGCCTTATGGTCGGGCGCGAGCAGGCCCTTGACGCCGATTGATAATTGATAGCAGGGCTCCTTCGGAGATCTTCTGCAACACTAAGAGTCCCCGCTTGGCGGAATTCCTGTGCAGTGCCCGTACTTGGTGCGTTGAATATGAAATCACAAAACTGAGAAAAATCCATCGATGACGCCTGAAGAGAAGCTCGCCTCCCTTGGTCTTGTGCTGCCGAAGGCTCCCGTACCGGCCGCCAATTATGTACTTTACCGCTTTGCCGGCAATCTCCTCTACCTCTCGGGCCAAGGGCCCAAACGAGCCGACGGCAGCTATCGGCCAGGCCGCCTCGGCCGCAATGTTACCATCGAGGAGGCCTATGAGGATGCACGCCTGACCGGGCTCAACCTGCTGGCGGTCGCGAAATCGGCTCTGGGCGAGCTCAGCCGCATCGACTCCGTAGCAAAGCTGCTTGGTATGGTGAATGCCGAACCTGATTTCCCTGAACACCCCAAGGTCATTAACGGCTGCTCTGATCTTTTGGTCGAGGTGCTAGGTGATGCCGGCCGGCACGCCCGCTCGGCCGTCGGCATGGGCTCACTGCCCAACCAAATGACCGTCGAAATCGAAGCCATTCTCCTGGTCCGGGACTGAAGGGGGACAGTGATGAGTACCCAGGTCCTCAAGGATAATGTTCCCCGCTATGCCAACAAGTTAAAAGGGAGTGACCGCATTCCCATAGCAGATGAGCGATTCTAAAAAGCTGTCGTGCAACGCTCCCGAGCCGCTTCAGTTCAACACGATGCAGTTTTCCGCATCCCAGGATACAGTGACTGGAGTTCCGTCGGCAAGTTGGGTCTGCCCCCGATTCTGCTGTTTGACCGTAATGGTTTCATGTTCGCAGCGAACCGCATATCGCGTCATTTCGCCCAGAAACAGTGCATCCTCAACGACCCCATTGAGGAAATTCTGGGTGGTTGGGACTAGGCCCCGCGGGCTAATATCAACATGCTCCGGCCGCACAAAGAGCCATCCCGCTTCGCCCCCCAATTGCCCGGACAAGCGAGCGACGCCTGAGGTAAGGCCGCCGATAGTCACTTTGCCCGCGCCATTTTCGATATGGTCGACACGGCAGGGGAGTAGGTTGGACTCACCGACGAACGACGCGACGAAGCGGTCTTGCGGACTGTAGTAGAGGCTCCTGCTGTCGGCTACTTGAACGAGCCTGCCTTCATTGATGACAGCTACGCGGTCGGACATGGTAAGCGCTTCGTCCTGATCGTGGGTAACGAAGACGACGGTCATATTCAGTTCGTTCTGGATGCGCATGATTTCGATTTTCATGTGTTCGCGCAGATTGCGGTCGAGAGCACCGAGCGGTTCGTCCATGAGCAGGATGCTCGGATTGAAGACGACGGCGCGTGCAAGGGCAATGCGTTGCTGCTGTCCCCCGGAAAGCTGATTAGGGTAGCGGTCGCGGTACTCGACCATCTTGACCAATTGCAAAGCGCGCAGGACTTTTTCCTCCGTCTCGGCGCGCCCAACCCTTCGGACCGTAAGGGGAAACGCGACGTTTTCGGCCACGGTCATGTGTGGAAAGAGCGCATAGTTCTGGAACACCATGCCGATGCCGCGCTCATAAGGCGGCACGTCCACGATGGAGCGCGAGCCGAGCAACATGTCGCCACCACTCGGCGATTCGAAGCCGGCGATCATTTTCAGCGCGGTGGTTTTGCCGGAACCGGACGGACCAAGAAAGGTCAGGAACTCGCCCGGCTTAACGTAGAGGTCGAAGTCGCGCACGACGTGGAGCGCCCCATACCACTTCTGGATTTTCTTCATCTCAAGGCTGGTGGACATCATTGCCTCCGATCGTTCATTTTCTGGCACTGATTGAGGTGCGGTTTTCATGCCGTACCCTGATCCACTGAACGGTCAGGATCGATACGATTACGAGCGCGACGATGAAGGTCGAGGCGGTACTGAGTAGCGGGTTAACCTGAAACTTGATGTCGCCCCAGAATTTCATCGGCAGCGTTGGCGTCTGTCGTCCAAGCAGAAAGATGCTGACGAGCAGTTCGTCGAACGAGGTCAAGAAGGCGAGAAGACCCGCGGTAATCAGCGCCGGCTTGAGGATCGGCAACGTCACTAGGCGAAGCACCTGCGTTGGACGCGCGCCGTGGACCGCCGCAGCCCTCTCGAGCGATTGGTCGAAACCACGCAACGCGGCAGCCATGACTACAATGACATAGGGCACCGACAGAAGAACGTGTCCAATCACCAGCCCAATGAAGCTGCCGAGCAGGTGAATGCGCGCTTCGAAGACGTAGAGCGACGTCGCGACGATGACGACCGGCACCATGAGAGGCGAAAGCGAGAATAGGAAAAGTACCCTCTTGATTGGCAGCGTAGTGCGGACCAGCCAGAAGGCGCCCATGGTGCCGATGATCGTCGCGAGTAGCGCAGAGGTGAGCCCGAGCTTAGTCGAGAAGAGGAAGGATGCCTGCCAGTCCGTGGCGTTCGCCAACTTCTGCCACCACTGCAGCGAGAAGCCTGGGGGAGGAAAGACGACGAAAGGGGACGAACTGAACGAAAGGACGACAATGACGATCAGGGGCGCCGTAAGAAACACGAGGACGACGATCGTGTAGATCCAAAGCCAGCGCGATTTGCGGGTCAAAAGCGGCTTAGTCATCGCATGAACCAGAGTTTCGGCAGCAACCAGGAGCGGGTCCAAAGTCCGTTTCGCGCCCTTTAAGGCGCGGGTTCTCGCACCAGGCGGCCGGTTCGATAGGTCGGCGATCGATGGAGACCAGATCATTTCGAGCGGAATGAAGAGGCTTGCGAGGAAGAGCGTGGCGATTGTCACTAGCAGGAGCACGATCGACGACGCATAGCTGAGTTCGAAATTCAGCAGCGTCGTCATCTGCGTGACTATCAGCTGCGATATCATGGTGTCGCTCGGCCCGCCGAGAAGGGCCGGCGTGATGTAGAAACCGATCGCAACGATGAAGATCAGGATCCCGGCGGAGAAGACGCCCGGAAGCGACATCGGGAAATAGACGCGCAGGAATGCCTGCGCCGGTTTCGCACCAAGAATTTGCGCTGCACGAGCGAAATCATGATCGATCCGCACCATCGACGAATACATCGTGAAGATCGCCATGGGGATGAACACGTGTGTCATGCCGATGATCACTGCGAAGGTCGTATTAAGGAGGGGCAGTGGCTCGCTGACAAAGCCGAGCCGGAGAAGTGCGTTGTTGATAATCCCCTCGCGGCCAAGGATTATGATCCAAGCATAGGTCCGGATAAGAAAGGCGGTGAATAGCGGGATCAGAATGAATATGGTCACAATCGATAATGCGCGCGGCCTCATCTTCGTGAGCAGATACGCAACCGGGTATCCTGCGGCCAGTGACACTACGGTCACGATCAGCCCAATCTTCAGGGTATACAACAGGATCTTAAGGTTGGTCTCGTTGGAGAGTGTGCGCGCGTAGTGCGCAAAGTTCAGCTTGGTACCTTCGACGCTGCCCCACAGGATAAACGACAGCGGAATGACGAGGAAACCGATCAAAAGCACAACGAGCGGACCAGCAATGATGCTGCCGCGAATCAAGGGCTTTGCCAGGAAGATGCTCATGCGATTTCGCCTCTTGTCCGCGAGTGATGCGGCCGAACCAGTGGCTATTTCTGTTGTCAACATCACACTCATACAAATGTCGCTCCTGGTTTTCATCCCATACCGCCAATAATATTTCCGGGACGGCGGCGGCCAGCACCGAACCTCCTTTCGGGACACCTCGACGCGTCTTGCGCGTAGGATCGCCTCCTCTCGCGCTGATTTCCATCAGCGTCTCATCAAACCGGCTACAGATCGTGCCAAGACGCTAGCGCTTCGTCACGTGGCCGCCGACCTTCACCACTGTGGTGAGCTGCAGCACCTGGGCGTATCGAAGATGCCCAAGGCGCGCGCGATGTTCGGCAGTCTTCGACGGGAAGGATATGCCGCCTCATCCCGGTGCCCGTTCGCCCCGCCTTCGACACCAGGGCAATCCGACCACACGTTGACTGCCGCTGCGGGAAGTCAATATCCCGCAGCGGCACCTTGTTTACTGCGAGAGCAGCGCTACGCAGCGTTGCAGCGCAACGTCATAGTTGGTACGGCCGTCGGCACCCGTCTTGTTCCACCAATCATAATCCTGGAAGAGCTGCTTTTTCGCGAGTTCTGGCGCGCCAGGCAGAACATCGAGCATTTCCTTCGGAACGAGCTTGAACGCGTCATTGTTTACCGGGCCATAGGAAATCGCTTCCGCGAAAGTCGCCTGCGGTTCAGGACGTGAGATATAAGCCAGAAACTTAGCTGCATTTGTCTTATTAGGCGATCCCTTCACGATCACCCAGTAGTCGTATTGCAGTAGGGACTGCTCCCAAGACAGCGCGAGCGGCGCGCCCTGGGCCTTTGCGCCAAAAATTCGGCCGTTGTAGGCTGCTGCCATGTCGACTTCACCGTCAATGAGGCTCTGCGGAGCATCAGCGCCAGCCACCCACCAGCGCCCGACATCAGGCTTCAACTCTGCAATTTTGGCGAAGGCTCGATCCATGTCGATCGGATACACCTCGTTGGCGGGCACGCCGTCACCCATGATCGCCCCTTCAAGCAAACCGCCACCAACTATTTTTTCGCATTTGGGCAGACTGCGCTTCCCGGGAAATTCCTTGACGTTATAGAAGTCGACCCAATTATTTGGGTGCTTCCCATCCTCTGGAAACTTTTTGGTGTTGTAGGCAACAACCAAGGAATAGAGAAGGGCTCCGACGCCATCTTTGTTCTTCAGTTTCTCGGGGATGCTCGCCAGTGTTGTTTTGGCGAAGAAGCTGTAGTCCATATCCTCGACAGCGTCTTTGGTCACCCAGCTCGAAAGCTGCCCCCCCTCAATTGAGGTAATGTCGGCTTCGGGCTGTCCGAGCTTTGCAGATGCCAGCAGTTTCGCTTGATCCTCGGGAACAAGCACAACCTTGATACCGGTGTCGCGACTGAAAGGATCGAAGAACGCCTTCTTCTGGGCCGCTTCCCAGGTCCCGCCACCCGACGTGATAACAACCTCGCCGGAGCCTTTGAGGTTATCAGGAATCTGTTGCGATTGCGCTGCAAAGGGCAATGCTGCCAACAGCAGCGCCGCACTGAATGCAAAATATGTCATCGTTGCTCTCATAACCTCATTCCCCTTTTTTGTTTGCTCTGCCTCGTTGTCTGTGCCGCGACATCCCGAACCGTCGTGCGCGGTGGCGGAAGTTTCTGCGTCTAAATCATAACGATCAATTTTCCTCGATACCTATTGCTCCCGCAAAAGAACCTTCTTTGATTGAGGGGTGCGTTATACGCCAGAGAACGAAACCAGCATCTGGCGCGCTAAGTTCGGCTAATGTCTCGCCAAACAGATCACTGATCGTGCCAAGACGCTGGCCCTTAGTCACCCGGTCACCGGGTTCTACCGCAGAGTGAAAGTCCCCGCCCGCTGGGCAATAGACCCAGAGGTAATCATCGCAATGGATCCGAGCGTTTCGGATTTCTGAAAGGGGTGTGGTGATGATACCGAGAGTGCGTGCAACGTTCAAAACTCCCTCGACAAAGAACGAGATCGTATCTTCGGTCAATAGACCGTTCGCTCCAGCCTCTGGAAGCACGGCGAGTCGGCCATTCTGGGCGAAAGCCGAGGGAGAATACGTTCCTGGTTTATCCATAAAGCGCGTCGGCAGAGCAAGAACAAACTCGGCGTCAAAGCACATCGCTATCTGTCGCCCCCGGGCATTGTGCTGAGGGTCATCCGTATGTTGGTACATGACGAACTTCGAGACATTCTCTCGCAAGTCGCCGCCATGCATGTCGATAAGGCAATCCGCGCCGGTGCACCATTCGTTCATGATGGCATCGCAAAGCGCTTCGGAGAACGTTCCGTCCTTTTTGCCAGGAAACGTGTGCTCAATATTTTTGCCGTCAAGCGGGCAAACATATTGGGGATATTGAAAGAGCCCCGGCTGATTTATGAGGGGAATGATCGAAACGCTGCCTTCCATATTTTCCGGGTCGAACAATCTTTGAAGTCGCACGGCGGCTTCTATCGCCGACACCTCATTGGGGTGAATACCGGCGCATATGCAAAGTCGCGGACCGGGCTTTTTTCCACGGATCTCGCAAATCTCCCATTTGTAGCCTGCGAGCCGCGGACTCTCGAAACGTAGGTGACCACGAAAAATGCCGGGTTGACCGTATTCGCAGCTATTGTTGAGTGCGATGACTTCCATTTTCCTCTTACTTTCAATGTACAGCGTTCGCTTACCCGAGCTATGCCGCTGGTATGATCGCCGCTGCAGGCACATCCGCGCCTGCAGCGGCAGGTCGATTATTGCGTTAGAAGAGCAACGCAGCGTTCCATCGCAGCATCGTAGTTGGTGCGGCCATCGGGGCCGTTCGTGCCCCACCATTCGTAATTTTGGAAGACTTGGTTCTTCACAAGGTCAGGGGCGCCGGGCAACGTCTCGGCCAATTCCTTCGGAAGAAACTTGAACGCATCTGGGTTCACCGGACCGTAGGAAATCGCCTCCGCAAATACTGCCTGCGCCTCGGGGCGGGACATGTAGGCCAGCAGTTTCGCGGCATTTTCCTTATTGGGAGTGTTCTTTGCGACTACCCAGTATCCATATTCCAGTAGCGACTGATCCCACGACATCGCAACCGGCGCGCCTTCCTTCTTCGCAGCCACAATTCTCCCGTTGAAACTCGAAACCATGTCGGCCTCGCCGTCGATAAGAGCCTGGGGCCCGTCGCCACCGGCGACCATCCACCGACCCACATGCGGCATCAGCTCCTTGATTTTGGCAAAGGCGCGATCCATATCGAGAGGATACAGTTTGTCCACTGGGACCCCGTCACCAAGGAGCGCCCCTTCGAGCAAGCCACCCTCAACAATCTTTTCGCATTTCGACAGCCCACGCTTCCCTGGAAAGTCCTTGACATTGTAGAAGTCCACCCAGTTTTTTGGGTGCTTCCCGCCCTCCGGGTATTTTTTGGTGTTGTAGGCGATGACGGACGAATAAGTATAGTTACCGACCCCGAACTCGGTTCTCAACAACTCCGGTATACTGGCCAGGCTCTCTTTGCTGAAGTAGCTGTAGTCTATCTTCTCAATAGCGCCGTTGGCGACCCAACTCGCAAGCTGACCGCCCGCAATGTCAGCGATGTCATATGCGGGCTGCCCGAGCTTCACCGAGGCCAACAGCTTTGCGCTATCCTCTGCAACTAGTACGACCTTGATGCCGGTGTCGCGCGCGAACGGATCGAAAAACGCCTTCTTTTCCGCTGCTTCTAAAGTCCCTCCGAGGGATCCAAAAACGACTTCCCCGGTACCTTTGAGGTTATCAGGAATCTCCTGAGATTGCGCCGAAAAGGGCAACGCAACCCATAGCAGCGCCGCACTGAGTGCAAAATACGTTGTCGTTGTTTTCATAATCTCATTCCCCTGTTTTTGTAATGGTGGCTCTCACTGCCTCTTGTCGGTCCCGCACGATCTGAGCCTTGACCTGCGGCACATCGGTGGCGCTACTTGCCTCCTTCTATGAAACCATTGCAGCAAAATGCGACTGGTCCGGTCATGCGGACCCTATCGCCATCCAGAAGTTCGATATCTAGCTTCCCGCCCGGAAGATGAACGGCGATGCTCTTGGAGGTGACGAGACCCCGCTTAAGCGCCGCATAAGAGGCAACGCATGCGCCGGTTCCACATGCCTTCGTGAGTACGCCTGGCCGTTCCCAGACCTGGAGCCGGAGTGTTTGGTCGTCGACAATCTCAGCTGCGCCCACATTAGCACCCTCTGGGAAAAGAGGATCATTCTGCACGGGGGGCGCGTAGCGGCCCATGTCGACGCTATCGAATTGATCGACAAAGAAGACGGCATGTGGGTTGCCGATGTAAAGGGCGACGCCATCTGCGAACGGCCCGCTTTCTATGGGCAGATGAAGCGTATCAACCTCTCGCGATAATGGAATCTCTCGCCAATCCATGCTGATCGGTCCGAGCGTGACGCTGACCTCCATTGGCCCTGCCCTGCGGCAGAGGATAACGCCCCCCGCCAACTCCATCACCACCTCATCCCTGCCGGATTCCTCGAGCAGCAGATATGCCATGCAGCGAGTGGCATTGCCGCATGCGCCAACTTCCTTGCCGTCGATATTAAAAATCCTCATTGCTGCGTAGGCGCCCTCGTGTGAGGCCCGTTCAATGGTTAGCAGCTGCTCGCCCCCGACGCCGATGTTGGTGCTGCATATGCGCACTATGTCGTCAGCATCTAGAGGTTTGTTGCCGTCGCGCCGGTCGAGAATAACAAAGTAGTTCTCCAGACCGTGCATCTTGATGAATGGCCACTGGAGCGGTAATCCGACCGGGGAAGGGAGCGAGAGAAGACCCGTGTGTATCATCGGCCAATCAACCAACCTTCGTGGCTAGCATCCGCGGCAAGGGCGGAGCGAGATAGTTGCCACTGCGTTTCTTTCCTCGAGCTCAAGCCAGAGATTTCCATAGATTTCTTAGGTTGGAAAATAGAATTTTATGGCCCTTTAATTCAATCTCGATATATAACGAGGGTTATCGCAACTCGGCTGCCAACCTGAGCCGATCAACGCAATTGGCCCTTGAAGCGGCGGCAGAGTCAGGGTGCCGGAAGTGGCTTGCCAACAGGAACAAATCCCGTGGCCGAAGCGCGCAGGAGCTGGTCACCGCACTCGCGGCGACCAAGACCGAACGGTTCCGATCAGCGGAAATCTGCCGCTTCAGTGACTACAGCGCTGCTTGGTTTTCCGGGGTTCATCCGCGGACAGCGAATTAATTGTCCCAATACAATGGCCGCCGGATTATCACGCAGCAACGCCTCTGGCGCACATCGAGCAGACGCCGGCAGATCGTCCGCAACAACCAAACCTTGCGGCACGTCCAGCTTACCGCGGCACGATGCCGAAACGCGCGCCTGCCGTCCAGACATGTCGCCTATGTGGTCACGCTACCTTCTCCTCCAACCGCTTTGCCGCCATTTCCACCGCGTGCCAGAGCGATGCGGCGAACGAGCGCGAGCCCACCACAGCGACATGGGATTCGCTCCGGCGGATTACGAAACAGCTTATATGCTCGAGGCCGGTACGGGTCGCGCGGCCGGGACCAAACTGCGCGAAATCGATGTTGACGAGCTTCGACAACAGCGCTTCGAGAGGCGCCGTGCCTGCTCGCGAAACAATCTCCAATACGATCCAGCCATCGGTCTGCTCGGTTACCGCAAAGTTGGGCGCGGTCTCTTTTAGATGGGCAGCGAAATTTTCCTTGGCACGGCCTTCGGCCTCGATCATCCATTGGTCCGGGCCGACCCAAAAGGCTGACGCCCCCTGCCCTGCGACCCAGGCGCCCGGCCCCGGAAGATCCAGCCCCAAGGCCTTGGGCTTTGTGGCACCGCGGCGCAGCGCCAAAGAAGCAAGCGCCAGATCCGGATTCTCCCCAATGTCCAATGCCCCAAAAGATGCCACGGGCGGCGGGGCGGCGCCGAGCGCCGGGAGGGCTCTAAGGTCAGTCACGCAGACGTGCTCCTTCAGGATCGATGAAAGGCGCCGGCACGATGCGCAGGCGATCGCTTTCGCCTTCGACCGGGTTCGCCGCAACGATTACCTCGCCCATGCGCATATCGCCGTTTTCCAGAAATCCGAGTCCGATCATAGATCCGACATGGGGACTGTAGCAGGCCGAGGTGATCCAGCCCTGGTCGGTGTCGAGATTTTGTGCTGAGCCCTCGGCGAAGAGATGTGACCCTGCAACAACTTTGCCCGCACGCTCGACCGGCTGCAGACCCACAAGACGGCGCATGTCTGCCACCATGCCTTCACGCCGGGACATGATCGCGCCGATGGAGTCCTTCTTCTGCGACACCATCTTGCCGAGCCCAAGAATGGCGGCCGTGGTCTGGCCGTTCAGTTCGGCGCCACCGACGTGGCCCTTTTCGACACGCAGAACGGATAGCGCTTCAACTCCGTAGGGGGTCACTCCCAGATCGGCTCCCGTCGCCATCAGCCGTTCCATCAGCGCATGGCCGTAGCGGGCGGGCACCGCGATTTCGTAGGCGAGTTCACCGGAGAACGAGATCCGGAAGAGCCGCGCGCGCAACCCACCGCAAACGGTCAATTCTGCGCAGGCCATAAAGGGGAACGCCTCGTTCGACAGGTCGAACCCGTCTACGATGCGGGCAAGCAAGGCGCGCGATTTTGGTCCAGCGACGGCGATCTGCGCCCAAGCGTCCGTAGTGGAGATGATCTGCGCATCGAGATCCGGCCAAAGGCATTGCCGCGCAAACTCCATGTTGCGGTAAACCAGCCCGGCGTTGGCGGTCGTCGTGGTGACCACATAGTGATCCTCGGCCAGCCGAGCGCAGGTGCCGTCGTCGTAGGCAAAGCCGTCTTCGCGCAACATTAGCCCGTAGCGGACCCGACCGACCTTCAGCGTGTCCATCACGTTGCTGTAGAGCCGGTTGAGAAATGCGCCCGCATCGGCGCCTTGCACGTCGACCTTGCCGAGTGTCGAGACGTCGCACAAGCCCACCGCGCTGCGCACCGCCTTGGTCTCACGATCCACGCTTTGGCGCCAGTGAGTTTCGTTCGGACGCAGGAAATATTCCGCTCGCATCCACTGACCGGACTCAACGAATACTGCACCTTGCGCTTCAGCCCAACCGTGCGTTGGCGTCAGGCGGCGCGGCTGGAAATGCGGGCCTATATCGCCCCCGCCCAAAACCGAGATCGTCACTGGAGTGTAGGGCGGGCGGAAAATTGTCGTTCCAGTTTCGGGAATCGATTTCCCGGTGAGCTCCGCCATCACGGCTAGTCCGGTCACGTTTGAGGTTTTGCCCTGGTCGGTCGCCATGCCGAGAGTCGTGTAGCGTTTCAAATGCTCTACCGGTCGCATGTTCTCGGCATCGGCGATCTTGATGTCCTTCACCGTCACGTCGTTTTGGAAATCGACCCAGGCGCGTTTCTTGCCCGGCACGTGGAAGATCGGCGCGATTCCGTAACGCGACTCTTCCGATCCTGGCAGAATGGGCAGGGCTGCCGCGATTCCGAGTTCGTCAAGGGCGCGTAGTGCCGCCTCCGCGCCCGAACGAAGTGTCTTGGCTGTCGAAAAATGGCCCGCCGCCGCACCTGCCGATATTAATCCCAGAGGACCATCCTCGCCTGGTAGGAACGCCTGCAGCGGTTCATTCCAAACAGGCCGACCGCGATGATGCGAGGTCAGATGAACATTCGGGTTCCAGCCCCCCGAAACACCCAGCGCGCCGCACTCGATCCATTCGCGGCGGCCGTTCGCGGAAACCTCTATCGCTGTCAGCCCGAGGCGCCCGCGTGAGGCGGTGACCATCCCACCTGCGATCACCCGGTAGTCGGCCGAGGCTCTGGCCTCTAGGCGCGCGTCGATTACCGCCGCAATATGAACGCCCTTGGCGGCGAGATCACGGGCGGTGCGATGACCGTCATCGTTGTTGGTGAATACCGCGATCGTCTTAGACGGGCACGCCGCCCAGCGATTGGCGTAAGCCCGCATCGCACCGGCCAACATGATGCCTGGTCGGTCATTGTCGGCGAAGGCTATAGGACGCTCCGTCGCGCCCGCCGCCAATATCGCGCGTTTGGCAGTAATGCGCCAAAGTGTCTGACGGACGTTGGCGCCCGGCTCCGCAAGGTGATCGGAAACCCGTTCCACCGCGCCGTAGATTCCGTGATCATAGACGCCGAACACTGTGGTGCGACGCAGCACACGAATGTTAGGTAGACCCTCAAATTCAGCCTCCAACGCGGAGATCCAGCCGGTCGCCGACGCTCCGTCCAGCATTTCCGTTTCGGCCAGCAGTCGGCCGCCCAAACGAAAGTCTTCATCCGCCAAGATCACACGGGCGCCCGAGCGCGCCGCCGTCAGTGCCGACGCAAGTCCGGCCGGCCCCCCGCCAATGACCAAAAGGTCGCAATGCAGGAAGCCCTTGTCATAGGCATCCGGATCCGCCTGCATGGACAAGCTTCCGAGGCCTGCCGCTTTGCGGATCGCGGGCTCGTAAAGCTTTTCCCAGAAGGCTTTCGGCCACATGAAGGTCTTGTAATAGAATCCAGCCGTGAAGAACGGCGAAAGCAGATCATTGACCGCAAATGCATCGAAGCTGAGTGAGGGCCAGCGGTTCTGGCTTCGCGCCACGAGCCCCTCGAACAGTTCCACGACGGTGGCACGCGTGTTCGGCTCCTGACGAGCGCCCGACCGCAGCTCGACCAATGCGTTCGGTTCCTCGGACCCCGCCGAGAGCACACCGCGCGGACGATGATATTTGAAGCTGCGACCCATCAGGCGCACGCCACTGGCCAGAAGTGCGGAGGCGAGCGTATCGCCTGGATGGCCGCGATACCGTTTGCCGTCGAAGCTAAAGTTCAGGCTTTGCGAGCGGTCGACCAGCCCGCCGGACAACCGGGTCATTGACCACTCCTTTTCCGCGCCACCGCCACATCGCGTGCCAAGTCAGCGCCGAGGATTTCATGGGTAACTGTGTTGCGTATGACCACGAGCCAAGACCGGTCGCCTTGTTCGTGAAACCATAACTCGCTATGCACCCCTGCGGGGTTGTCGCGCAGGAAGACGTAATCGCAAAAAGCGTCAGCGGCATCGGGCGCGTCAGGATTTGGACGGTCGATGAGGCGAACGTCGCCCAGATAGGTGAATTCGCGCGCATCGCGCGGGCCCAGAAGCGGATGGGGAATTAGCATTTAGTTGACCTCAATGCAGGTTGGGCTGCGCCCCGGTGCCGGTTTCATCAACCACATACCCGCGCGCAAACCGATCGAGCCGGTAAGCGCGCGCAGTCTCGTGGGGGGAGCCGGTCGCAAGAAGATGAGCGAAGGCATAGCCGCTGGCGGGTGTCGCCTTGAAGCCACCAATGCACCAGCCGCCGTTGAAGAAGAGGCCGTCAATGTTCGTGCGGTCGATGATGGGCGAGCCGTCCATCGACATATCCATCAGGCCGCCCCACATGCGCAGGAGCCGTGCGCGCCCGATCATTGGCATCAGCGCCAAGCCGCATTCGGCCGCATGCTCGACCACAGGCAGGTTGCCGCGCTGGGCGTAGGAGTTATAGCCATCTATATCGCCACCGAAGACGAGGCCGCCCTTGTCCGACTGGCTGATGTAGAAATGCCCCGCCCCGAAGGTGATTACTCCGGGAAGGATGGGCTTTAGACCTTCCGAGACGAACGCCTGCAGGACATGGCTCTCGATCGGAAGTCGCATCCCCGCCATCGCCATGACCCGACCCGAAGAGCCAGCCACCGCAACACCCACCTTACCGGCACCTATATAGCCGCGCGAGGTCTCGACACCGCGGATCTTGCCATCGACAATCCGGAAGCCTGTCACCTCGCACTTCTGGATCAGGTCCACACCATGCAGATCGGCGCCACGAGCGTATCCCCACGCGACACCATCATGACGCGCCGTTCCCCCGCGCGGCTGCAACAAACCGCCACGGATTGGAAAGCGCGCATTGTCGAAATTCAGAAAGGGAACCATCGCGCGCAAATCTTCACGGCTCAACAGACGGGCGTCAGCTCCGGCGAGTATCACTGCATTTGCGCGGCGTCGAAATGAATCGCGCTGCGAATCCGAGTGGAGTAGGTTGATTACTCCGCGCTGTGAGACCATCGCGTTGAAGTTCAGCTCCTGCTCAAGACCTTCCCAAAGCTTCATCGAAAATTCGTAGAATGGTTGGTTACCGGGAAGCAGGTAGTTTGAACGGATAATGGTCGTGTTGCGGCCAATATTCCCCGACCCCAACCAGCCCTTCTCCAGGACAGCGATACGGGATTGCCCAAACGTCTTGGCCAGATAGTAGGCAGTCGCTAGACCGTGACCGCCTCCTCCGACAACCACATAATCATAGTGTGATTTGGGCTCAGGATTGCGCCAAAGCGGGCGCCACCCCGTATTCCCTTTGAGCGCTTCGGCAAATACGCGGAAGCCCGAGAATTTCATTCCTAAAAGTCCTCTTTTTCGACACGCTCCGAATTGGTGACAGTCGAGCAAATGAAGTGCCAATCTACGTTGGGGAGCAGCCCGACGGGCCGGCCCTCGGTTCTTCGCGGCCTTTCGTTTTTCTCAACCCGATTGAGTTGTTTGTCGGCTATGCCGGGCATGCCGGATGAGCGGCCGTTCCATCGCGATGCCTGCCAGCCTCAGGCCGCTCCCCAGCGATGGTGCTGAGTTCCAGCGAGTTATTGGAAGCAATCCTGAAGTTCATCATCTTTACTGGCCAACCGTTCTTTCCTCGACTGCAACCGCGCCTATGGGCGATCCCTTTGGAATCGTGGGATGAGTCATGCGCCACAGAAGAAAACCTGTCTCCGGCGCGGCGACTTCAGCCAGCGTCTCGCCGAAGAGATTGCGGATCGTGCCGAGACGTTGGCCCTTGGTGACCCGATCTCCCGGCTCGGCCTCAGCGTGGAACTCCCCATCCACCGGGCATTCAAGCCAGAGATACTCATCACATGAAATTCGGGCGTTCAGGAACGGTGCCAGGGGCGCATCGATAATCCCAAGAGTGCGCGCGACGTTGAGGACTCCTTCGAGATGGAAGGAGATCGAACCCTCATCCAGAAGTCCATTCGCACCTGCTTCCGACATCAAGGCGAGCCGGTTGTGACGAGCAAAACCCGTCGGAGCCCGACCCGACTTCTCCATATGCGCAGTCGGTAAACCCATCACTATCTCGGCGTCGAAGCACATTGCCATCCGCCGTCCCATAGCGTCGAGCTCGACATTATGAGTGCGCTGGAAGATCGAGAATTTTGAGACGTTCTCTCGCAGGTCTCCGCCGTGCATATCGACGTAGCAATCAGCGCCTACGCACCATTCGTTCATGATAGAATCGCACAGCGCTTGGGAGAAGGTTCCTTCGCTATCGCCTGGGAAAGTGAAATTGATGTTTCGGCCATCAATCGGACAGACTAATTCGGTATACTTGTAGAACGCCGGCTGGTTGATCAGCGGAATAATGGAGACAGAACCCTGGATCGCCTCCGGATCGATCATTCGTTGCAAGCGAACAGCAGCTTCGATGCTGGATACCTCGTTGACATGAACTCCAGCAGATACGCATAGCCGCGGGCCGGGTTTTCTCCCGTGGATTTCACAAAGTGGCCAGCTGTAATCCGCGAGACGGGGATTCTCGAAACGCAAATGCCCTCGGAAAATGCCAGGTTGCCCATAGGCGCAGCTATCGTTTGAAGGGGTAATTTCCATTGTTTTATCTTCCGGTCTGATGCTCGCGCTTTACTGGCGGGGTGCTTCTGCACCTACGATGCTGGCCTATGGCATATCGGCTATGGCTTCTTGCCCGCTTCGAGAAAACCATGACAGCAAAATGCGACTGGTCCGGTCATGCGGACTCTATCGTCCTCCAGAAGTTCGATATCGAGCTTCCCGGCCGGAAGATGGACTGCGATTGTCTTGGAGGTGACGAGGCCTCGTTTAAGCGCCGCATAAGCAGCAACGCATGCGCCAGTTCCACAGGCCCTGGTTATTATTCCTTGCCGTTCCCAGACCTCGAGCCGAAGGGTCTGTCCGTCAAGGACCTGAGCTGCGCCCACGTTGGCTCCCTCTGGGAAAAGAGGGGCGTTATGCACTGGAGGCGCATAACGAGCAAGGTCGACGCCATCGAGTTGATCGACAAAGAAGACGGCATGCGGGTTGCCGATGTAGAGGGCGACGCCATCCGAGAGCGGCCCGCTTTCGATCGGCAAATGCAGCGTATCAACCTCTCGCGATAATGGAATCTTGCGCCAATCCATGCTGATCGGTCCGAGCGTGACGCTGACCTCCATTGGCCCTGCCCTGCGGCAGAGGACAACGCCCCCCGCCAACTCCATCACCACCTCATCCCTGCCGGATTCCTCGAGCAGCAGATATGCCATGCAGCGAGTGGCATTGCCGCATGCGCCAACTTCCTTGCCGTCGATATTAAAAATCCTCATTGCTGCGTAGGCGCCCTCGTGTGAGGCCCGTTCAATGGTTAGCAGCTGCTCGCCCCCGACGCCGATGTTGGTGCTGCATATGCGCACTATGTCGTCAGCATCTAGAGGTTTGTTGCCGTCGCGCCGGTCGAGAATAACAAAGTAGTTCTCCAGACCGTGCATCTTGATGAATGGCCACTGGAGCGGCAACTCAACCGGAGAAGGTAGCGAGAGAAGATCCGTATGCTTCATATCTCTTTCCATTCGTGTCTGAGATCTGTCGCCGATTGGACAGAAGATCCTTGCCACTCTGTCTCTTCCTCGAGCGTCAGCAAGGCTTCGGTGGTCTGCCTACGCCGGATCACCCGGAACTGATCCCCGTCGACAAGGACTTCAGCTGCTAGATCGCGCGCATTGTAGGTTGATGCCATTGAGGCGCCGTAGGCGCCGGCACATCCGAAAGCCAAGCGGTCACCGGATCGCAGCGAAGCCAGATCTCTATAGGTACCGAAGATGTCCGAACTCTCGCAAACGGGACCGGCAATCTGATAGGTGTGCGAGCCTTGCCGAACCTGCTTCAGAGGAAAAACTGGATGAACGGCCCCATACATCGCAGGCCGCATAAGATCGTTCATGCCCGCGTCGACAATGGCGGTAAGCCGGTCGGCGGTCTCTTTTATATAAAGCACTTCGGTCACAAGAATCCCGGCCGGCCCAACCAACCAACGTCCTGGTTCGACCGTCAGCTCGCAATCGAGACCGCCAACTGTTTCGCGCACGATCGTCGCGTACTCGCCCAAGTTAGGACCGCTGCCATGATCGTACGGTATGCCGATGCCGCCACCCAGATCAAGGCGACGAACGGGCATACCTTGGGAACGCAGCAATCTTACAAGGTCAGCAATGCGAGAATAAGCCGCGCGATAAGGCGAAAGTTCAAGAATTTGCGATCCGATATGTATGGCAAGCCCTACCGGATCGAGCTCTGGAGCAGCTAAGGCTTTGGCATAAAGAGCCGGTATGTCTTCGAAGGGGATACCAAACTTGTCATGCTTCTTGCCTGTGCTGATTTTGGCATGCGTCCCGGCGTCCACATCTGGATTCACTCGCAGCGCAACTGCTGCACGCACGCCCAATACCCCCGCTGCTTCAATGACAGCGTCGAGTTCCGCTTCAGATTCGACGTTGATCTGGTGGATGCCCACCTCCAGTGCGCTGGCGATTTCGGAACGCTTCTTACCAACACCGGAGAAGATGATCTTCGATGCAGGGACACCCGCCGATACCGCGCGTTCGAGTTCGCCGCCCGACACGATGTCCATGCCGCTTCCTAAAGCTGCCAACAGTCCGAGAACGGACAGGTTTCCGTTCGCCTTCACCGCGAAGCAGACTGAGGCGCCAATAGGCTTAAGCGCGGCGCTTAGTGTAAGGTATGCCGTTCTAATCGCGTCAGAGGAGTAGCAATAGAATGGCGTGGGAACTGCCGTCGCGATTGTGTCGATGCAAACGCGCTCCATGTGCAGGGCTTGATCGCGATAGGCCAGCTGTTTAGAGCCGGCCCCCGCGCCTGCGGCGGCAACCATTGCTATGGCATGTTCAGCCATCCGGGGTCCTGTCAATTTGCGCTTGCTTTGCATTCTCGACGAGATGATTGCAGAAAACCCTTGGCCAGAAAAATAGATTGTCATAGGGCTCTAATTTAGTTTTGATATATGGGGGGCGACAGCGTGCGTCTTAATCAGCGCCAGATAGAAATCTTCAATGCCATCATGGTGCATAAGAGCGTGACGGCAGCGGCGGCGGTTTTGAGAACGTCTCAGCCAACCGTAAGTCGCGAGTTGCGCGAACTTGAAAAGCAAATAGGTTTTGATCTGTTCAACAGGTTCGGCAAGCGCCTAACGCCGACAAACCAGGCGCAACTGCTGCATTCGGCTGTTGCACGATCATTTGTTGGGATGGAAGAAATCAGCCGGGTAGCCACAGCTATCAAAGGACGCAACGCCGCGCACCTTCGAATCGCCTGCCTTCCGGCCTACGCGGAAGCGCTTTTGCCTGATGTGGCACACCGTTTTTTAAAGACCCGTCCCCAAGTTCATCTTTTAGTGCATTCGCTGGGTGAAGTAGCACTCCGGCATGACATGACGACGCAATTGTTCGACATCGGTCTAACTGAAGGGAGCTACGACTATGACGAGGCGACTTCTGAAAACATTGATGTGGGTGAACTCCTCTGCGTTCTTCCTGCGGGACATCGTTTGACGGCAAAGGCAATTATCGATCCACAGGACTTCGAAGGGGTCGACTTCGTCTATTACTCCGAGGATGATCCTTACAGGCGCAAGCTAGACGAGGTCTTCGATGCTGCAGGGGTTGCGCGTCACTACACCGTCGAAACGACCACTGCCACCGGGCTTTGCTCAATGGTGGCCGCTGGAGTGGGCGTTTCGATTGTGAATCCGTTCACTGCCGCGCATTACGCGAAGAGAGGCATCGTCTTGCGCAAGCTGAGCGTTCGTGTGCCCTACCATGTGTACCTATGGAGACCCGCAAAGGGACTTCGCTCTGCGCTGGCGGATCAGTTTGTTCGAGTGTTGCGCCAGGTCACTGAAGAGATGAAGCAGCGAATCAAGCTGTTATTGGCAGATTGATCGAGACAGAACACCTCACGGCGCAACCCTCCCGCCCGAGGGCTATGTGTTAAATGCTTCAACCGCATCGCCGCGGACAACCCCGTGGGACCTGGGCGCCAGAGAACAAGCCAGCAGATGCTGGGTCGATCTGACCGATCCACAGGGCCCCAGACCACGATGTGACGACGCCCGCAATTTCCTATGGTAAGCGATGTTCTCAGGCCACGGCCTTTAGCTCGGCCGCCCGGATGTAGGCCCAAGGCAGCAGGTCGTCGATCTGGCTGTTCGGATGGCCGTCGATGATCCTGGTGAGTACGTCGGCGAGATAGCCGAGCGGCTCGACACCGTTGAGTTTGCAGGTTTCGATCAGCGAAGCGATGACGGCCCAATGCTCGGCGCCGCCGTCCGAGCCAGCGAGTCGCTCGGCATCGACGATGACCACGGCATGGCTGCGGCCGTCGGTGAGCACCGGCAGCAGGCTCATCGCCGGCGTGTCGGGAGAGGTGGTGCCAGCTGTCGACATCACAGCCCTCGCCGTGTCGGTCGCCTTCGTCAGCTCGCGCCGACCAGCCCGCCTTCGGTGTCGGTCACCGGCAGCGTCCGGATGTTGTGATCGAGCAGCAAATGACGCGCCTGGTCGGCAGGCGCATGTTCATCGACCGAAATCACATCGCGCGACATGATGTCCTCGCACAGCAGGGTCCGGTGGGAGCGCACCATGGCCTGCAACTCGACCTGCCGCAGCAGCCGCTCGAGATCGTCGCGGTCGATGTCGAAGGTTTCCTCCAGCGCGCCGAGCGCGGCATCGATATCCTCGGGCCGGAAGCCGACCCGCTCCCGCGCCGGCGGGTCGAGGGTTCCATGCGAGCTTTTAAGGGTAGGCGCCGCCACATGCGGATAGTTGCGCCGTGACAGTTTATGGATGCCGTAGCCGAGTGCGACCAGCATGATCGAGTTCAGCGCCACCGGAACGAAGGGAAACAGCAAACCGGAGCTGAAGACGGCCGGTCCGCCGAACACCGCGGTCAAGGCGGCGGCGCCGCCCGGCGGATGCAGGCAGCGCGAGAATGACATAGCGGCGATGGCCAGCGCCACCGCAATGCCAGTTCAAGGACGGGTTCATCCACGAAATGCGCCACGATCACCCCGACCAGCGCCGAAATCGTATTGCCACCGATAATCGACCAAGGTTGCGCCAGCGGGCTTGAAGGCACGGCAAAGAGCAGCACGGCCGATGCTCCCATTGGAGCAACCAGCAGTGCGACATGTGGGCCAGATCCGTTCGCCAGCGCACTGATCACTCCGGTCAAGGCGATGCCGATCATAGCCCCGATGCAGGCGAGCAGCCGCTCGCGCAGCGTTGCACCGGCAAGGATCGGAACAAAGAGACGAAACGCCATGGCATGCCCTGCGAGTGGTCGGGAACTAAGAGGTCCGCAATGCAGGCAAAGCCACAGATTTGGAAGTTAAGCCAATTCGGAAAGTCGGCTCACGGGGGAATACTTTTGCGCGCAGCGGCCATTCCCAAATGGGTGCAGACATTTGATCAGCCAGAGGAGAGGCGGACGGCACGCTGATCCGCTCGAGCGCAGCAAGAGGCGAAGGGCTACCGTGCCCCGGGCAGCCGGAAGCTTAAATCCAGCTTTCGGACCCTTTGCGGCCGTTGCCAACCGGCGACTAACGACGCGACCGAGCTTATTGCGGACGTCAGCGGATTTGATGCTTCGGCCATTCCGGCTCGACCGGCCCTGCGCGCCGAGCCCATTCATGCCGCCGCCGCGGACGTGTATCCTCACAGCATTCCACGGTGAAATTCAAAGCCACAAATTGCCGTCTACCGCGGTTCGTTGCATTCGAAAAAAGAGCGCGAGATCGTGTCCCAGGAAGTGGTGTAGCTGACGGCTTGGTCGCCGCGTTCTCCGGCATGGGGCCGGGCTGATCAGCGTGCCACGGCTGGCAGGCTGATCAGAGGATCATCGCTCATTTGGCTGATGGTTTCCAGCGTCATGTATCTGGTGCGCTGCACGGCCCATTCGTCGTTCTGTTCGAGCAGGATCGCGCCAACCAGGCGGACGATGGCGTCATCATTTGGGAAGATGCCGACGACCTCGGTGCGCCGCTTGATCTCGCCGTTGAGGCGCTCGATCGGGTTGGTCGAGTGCAGCTTGGCGCGGTGCTCCTTAGGGAAAGTCATGTAGGCAAGCACGTCGGGCTCGGCGTAGTCCATGATTGTCGCCAGCTTCGGCACCTTCGGCCTGATCTGGTCGGCGACGGCGCGCCATTGCGTGCTTGCGGCCCCGGGCGTTTCCTGGGCGAAGGCGGTGGCGATGAAAGCGGAGACGACGCGGCGCCCGCTCTTGCCGGCATGGGCCAGCACGTTCCTCATGAAGTGGACGCGGCACCTCTGCCATGTCGCGCACAGCACCTTGGTGACGGCCGCTTTGATGCCTTCATGGGCATCGGAGACGACAAGCTTGACGCCGCGCAGGCCACGGCGGGTCAGCTTGCGCAGGAACTCCGTCCAGATCGGCTCGGCCTCAGACGTGCCGACCTCCATGCCCAGCACCTCGCGTCGGCCGTCCGCATTGACGCCGACAGCGATGATGACGGCGACCGAGACGATGCGGCCGCCGCGGCGCACCTTCAGGTAGGTGGCGTCGATCCACAGATATGGCCAGTCGCCCTCGATGGGTCTTTCAAGGAACGCTTTGACCTTGCCGTCGATCTCCTCACACAGCCGCGAGACTTGGCTCTTGGAGATGCCGCTCATCCCCATGGCCTTGACCAGGTCGTCAACCGACCGGGTCGAGATGCCTTGCACATAAGCTTCCTGGATGACGGCGGTCAGAGCCTTCTCGGCCATGCGGCGCGGTTCGAGAAAACCGGGGAAGTAGGAGCCCTTCCTGAGCTTGGGGATGCGCAGCTCGACGGTGCCGGCCCGCGTCTCCCAGTCGCGCTCGCGATAGCCGTTGCGCTGGGCCGTGCGCAATGGGTTCTTCTCGCCATAGGCGGCGCCGGTGGCGGCCCCAACCTCCAGCTCCATCAGCCGCTCGGCGGCAAAGCCGATCATCTCGCGCAAGAGATCGGAATCCGGAGTCTTCTCCACGAGCGCGCGCAGGTTCATCATGTCGTCGGTCATCGATGGTTCCTTCGAATCAGGTTGGTGTCAGCAACCCGACCTTACCGGCGAACCGTCGATGACCACCGCAAAGCCACTCGCTCGCTACAGCGCTATCGAGAGCGCGCTCGCGAGCGGCTTCGCTACCGCCGAGCTACACCACCTGTGGGGACGCGACCGAGCGCGACTATGAGACGGCGCTAAGCCGGCTAATTTCGCTTGCCAAGAGAGTTTTTTGTGAAGCAGAAAGCGACGACAACACTGATGCAGCTCGCCGTGCCCTCGCCAACATGATGGGACTCGGCCGAAAGCCGAATGAGCCCGAAAGCCGGCTCCTGAGAAACGGACGGTCCGCTTCGCGCTCAGGAAGCTGTCGGCCCCTCGTGGATTTCGCGCCGGACTGCTGCTCGATCAGGTTCAAGTCGATCGCCCGTGTCAGGATCGGCAGAAGGTTCGGGAGCTCGCGCGCCATTTCGGTGTCGGTCACCCCGCACTTCATCGACAAGAGAACGGGCGACGGTTCCGGCCAGATCGCCAACCATGTGATGGCGCACCGCGATCCGGATCTCTTATGGCACGGCGAACTGGAGAGCACATGCGCCCCCCTGCCATGATGCGCTCATCCAGAAGGAAGAGGTGAGAGGCTACGCGATCGGGTGTGATGAGAGTGGAGGCGCATCGCGTCCGACCATCTGTGGAATCGGCTGCCTTGATTAACGTGTGCGATGTTTGACCCCGGCCATCCATGGCGGAGTGCTCTCGCTGAGGTTAAAGGCAGCCTCTTCAGCCTCGTACCGGGTCAGCCCGGTGAGCGGCCGACCGTATCTCTCGGCGGGAAGCCCTGTCAGGCTATCGATCACCGACCACAACCCTGATTCCGACGGCAGAATCTTGTAGCGCCTCATCGAGCCCTCGCGTGCTAGAAGCTTAGAGAACTGCATCTTTACCGGAAAGTTCCGCAGTGCAGCATCAAAATGTTGCGACGCACTATGAGGGGTCCTAGTTCATATGAGACCTGACCGGCCCGAAGCTGATGTGGTGGAACGGCCCCACTGCGCGTCAGGGATGGCCGCTCAACGGGTGAAGACCCCTTCGAGAGGCGGCGGAATGATTTAGAGATGGCACCAAAGCCGATAATCCCACCCGAACAGCTCTCACAGGAGACGAGGGAGCTTTTCGACCTGTTAAATCACGGGCGGACTTGGCGGTCATTCTGATAGCCACGAGCTTCTTAGATGCCTGCCTGAAATCCATCCTGGGAAACCACTTTTTAGAAGGTAGCACGAGCGAACGCATGCTGGGGCATACAGGCATTCTCGGTGCGCTGAGCGCCCGAGGTGACCTTTGCTATGTGCTGGGGCTGATACCAAGGGTTGGTACAACGACCTACGGAAAGTTTGCTGAAATCCGCAATACGGTCGCACACCACCATCTACAGCTCTCGTTCGATGACGAGGACATCGCCAAGCAATGCAACGAACTGTCGACCATTTAGCTAATCGGTATGGGGCCGGAGCAAATGACGCCACGCACAAGGTTCGCTCTGTGCGTAGCAATGCTCGCGAATTAGCTTCTGATCTCAGCTTTGCAGATCAAGCAAAAGCTGAAGGTTACATCCCCGCGCGACCAAAAGCTCATACGGTACACCACATCGCCTCCACCGGAGTAAGGCCATCGTCGTTCGGCAGTTTTTCGCAAGCATTCTGCCCGAAGGACAAGTGAAGGCTTTTCCGACGTTCCGAACGTTTGTTCAATGACCGCGTTCAATCAGAACCTCGTATTGGCCAACGGTAGCTTGTGGTATAGACGGCGCTGCCACGCCATGTCGGCGTTGGGCGCATTGCTGCTCCGCGACCTAGGGGCCGAGAGCGAATCGGCAGGTTCTGGCGTCCTTCGCGTCGGGCGTTCGCACCCGAGAACACTCACGTCGTGGCCGAGCTGTGAGCCGATTTTTCAACGCTAAGTCCTGGAGCTAACTCCAAAGCCAAGCGGGTCCGGCACCTCTCGGCACCGGCTGGACGCGGATATCGAGGCCCCGCAAGCGGAGCCGAAGCTGACATCCTGCATGATCGCGTGGTGATTGATCCGCTGACGGTTGTTGCCGGCGTTCTGCGCGAACCATTTCCCAATTCCTCCTGTTCGTCGCCATGGCCAAGATCGGCCAAGCCGACTTTGTCGAAGTGGCGTCCCCGTTCTCCGGCCAATCTGTCTTATTCGGCTGCTTCCAATGGGCCACCGACGCCATGGCTCCGCCAACCGAGGCGGGAGGCTCGCCGATACGCAAGCCAGCCAATAAATTGTTTTTGCAACCAGAATACTGCCAGGCCTGATGCGAGACCAATCGAAATGGCCGCTGCCGGCCCGGAAGGCTGCTGCGTGCCCAGGTCGAGTTGCGGAAGCAGCCAGTCGGGGATTACGCGGTGAAAAAGATAGATGTGATAGCTGGCGGCAGAAACCGGCAGGATGAGGCGCGCCGCCCAACCGGGCAATGTAATGCGCGGAATGAAAAGCAGGACGAACACCGCGCCGAGCACCAGCATGAACTTGACCCAGGAACCTGTCCAATTGCCGCCCCACCAGGCCAGCACCAGGCAAAGAACAGTGGCGACGGCAAAGAACGCCTTCCGCTTCGGCGGCGTGTCGAGGAAGTACAGGCACCAGCCTAGGATGGCCAAATAAAGGATGTCGGGCAGTGTGAATATCTGCGGCCCGCCGATGTACCAGACGAGGGGCGTGAGGAACTTGGCTGCTACAGCAATTGCCAGCGCGAAAATGCCAGAAACGAGCGGCATTGCATGTGCGATGCGCCGCGCCTGCGGAATGGAAAACAGGATCACCCATAGAAGAATGGTCTGCGCATAGGCCTCAACGAACCAGTAGAGATACGGCACCATGTGCGGCGGTGCGGCAAAGCCGAGATTGCCACCCAGGAAGACCGAAGGCCATAGCACCTCGCCACGCGCCAGGGAGAAGCCCGCGACGATGGGCGCATAGAGTGCAAGGTTGGCTGCCAGCGGCCGCAACACCGCTAGACCATCGCCGGCGAACAGCCGCTGGCGCTGAAAGCGAGCCAGGCTGAACCCGACCAGCATCACGAGTGTGGCGGCTCCGCCCGGAATGGGCCAGAGCGTTGCGTGATGGATAACAACCAGCAGGATCGCGGCAGCACGCAGGACCAGTTGACTATCGATGGACCGATTATGGTTCCTGGGTTCGGCGGTTCGGGCAAGGTCGCCAAGGGGCATGGTTTCCCATCCCTCCGGCAGGCTCCCGAGTTCACGTTCGAGGGTCAGCGAGAGCTGCACATAGAGCAGCGAGTCGCCGCCGAGCTTTTCGAAAGTGTCGCTGGGACCAACTTGACGCGGATAGAACGCATTCCTGAAGGCGTCCAGGACATTCGTGGCCATCTGCTGGCGCGGAGCTAGCAGGCGAGCCTGGAGTGAAGCATAGTCGATCTTCCCCGAGGCGAGTTTCCGCAACGACGTCGCCCTGGCGACTTCGAGCTGCGGCCTTGGCAGTCCGCTTGCAGCCATCATGACCTGGAGCACCTCGTTGTCGTCGATATTGGGTGTCGTCACCATCGCCAGAATGCGCTCATCGTCTCCGACGACTGCTGCGGCGATCCCAGCTTTCTCAAGCGCCGTTTCGATCGCGTCGTGGCTCAGGCGTAGGCCCGCGATCTTCGACATCCGCTTGCGGCGACCGACTATCGAATAGAACCCGCGATCATCACGCTTTGCGATGTCGCCTGTAGGCAAATCCGCGACTTCGTGCGCCGTTGCCAGATCCGCCCGTCGATGGGCATAGCCCATCATCACATTGGGACCGCTGTACATGAGTTCGCCCGGCTCCCCATTTTGTTCGATTGGCCGGCCGTCTTCATCAGCCAACCAGAGTTTGCCGCCCGGGATGGCAATGCCGATGCTGCCCAGATTGCCCTCGATCTCGCCGGGGGGAACATAGGCGATGCGAGCGGTTGCCTCGGTCTGCCCATACATCATGAAGAAGCAGCCAGAGTTGTCCGCGAGATGGCGCCGAAAGGTCTCGGCCAGAGCTTGTTGCATGCGTCCGCCGGCTACCGTCATGAAACGCAACTCAGGCAAGTCGTGCCTCCGGAAGCCGGCGTGGTCCATCATTTCGAAGGAGTAGGGAACGCCACTGATATTGGTGCAGCTCGCTTCGCGCGTCTCTTGGGCAAAGGCGGAGTGGGAGGCACCGTGTTTCGGGAAATAAATGCTGGCACCTGCCTCTAGATGAGAGTTCAGGACCGAGAGGCCGTAAGAATAGTGGAATGGCAGGATGAGCGCCGCCCGGTCCCGATGGCTGAGTTCCAGATAGCTGACTATTGCTCTAGCATTGGCCTCGACTGCGGCGGCTGACAGGCGAACATACCGGCTCTTGCCGGTGCTGCCGGAGGTGCCGAGCAGCACGGCGAGATCGGGATGCAGTGGGCCATTGGACTCCCCAGCTTCCGTGCGGCAGCGCCAGCGGGCGTCTACGCGTCTGCAGATGATTTCGGGCGAATAGTCGGCGACGAAGTCGTCCAGAGCCGATGCGTTGCAGGGCGGGATCAATGCGACGGCGTGCTTGCCGTGCATGGCTGCCAGATAAGAGATGACCGCGTGTTCCGTCGGCTCGGCTGCTACCGCGACCAGCTTCTTCTCCGGTCCGAACTCGGCTGCCAACGCTGTGACACGCCGCGCAAGATCGCGGTAAGTGATCGGCGTGCGTCCGGGAAAGATCAGCGCCGGACGATCGCCGTGTTCTTCCAAGCGCCGGGTTAACCCCATTCCCCTGATCTCCGTCAATCTGAAGAGGCTTATTGCAGCCATTAGTGCAGTCGGGGACGGCGGCTATCACATTTCTTGACTGCTTGCATCAACTTTTACGGGATGTCTTCGCACGCGAGCGGAGGGCGAAACTACGATGTCCAGCGTGGTCGCCGGCAACGTCTGCTAGCGGGCAACAGCAAAGATCACCTCAATGACCGACTTGCTGAACATCCTATGGGGATGGAAGGCGACCAGCGCTCTGCCAAAGTGTAGTCGCCAAACATCACCTGGAGGTCTGAACAGCCACACTGGTTCGGCATGGGCCAGCTTCAAACCAGTCGGTCGATGCGGCCAGCACCAACCAGCAGCGCCGTCTCCGGCGCGTCGCCAGAACCGATCGCAGTCGTTTCAGCTGTCCGCACAGGATCTACATCTTGGCGCTTGGCCGGAGCCACGAGAGCGGCACGGCCGCTGCGGCGATGGCGACGCGCTAGATTAGCACTTGCTGCAGATCAGGCGGGGCATCGACGTCTGGGATTGATTTCCACATTGCCCTTTTATGCAACATTTTAAGCACAAAAGCGAACATCAGTTGCGACCAGGGACTTGGAAGTGACCGAACTAAAGACCCGCACGTTGCATAGCCCGATATTCTTCCGCACTCCTCACCGATCGGACGCTCGTGGGAGTTTGACCAGAATATCTTGATAGGTCGAAGGGCTAGACGTGCCCGTCCGAAAGACGAACCGAACAGCAGCCACGCGAATTTGCGGCCAATCACCGCCAACATCCTAGTCCAGTTATCACCAACGAACTTAGCTTTGATGGGCTGAGCGCTGAAGGTTAAGCTTGAGTAGCTCTTCGAGAGCGGCCTCGCCAGAAATACCCGGGTTCCAGCCGTAGGCCGAGGCCACCGCGTCATCGAGCGCGGAGTGTTTGGACTGCAGCCATGCCGGGTTTTCGTTGTAGAGTTTAGTGAATCCGCGGGACGCAAGTTGTTTAGCCGATCGCTCGTTCGCTGGAATTCGCCGCAAAGGAAGGAGGCGTTCTGCTTCCGGTTTCGGTAGGGGGTAGCCATTGGGCCCCACCTCCGCAAGGGCGTCTACGTCCTCGGGCACCTCAATGAATGAGCCTTCGGGCCAGAGCCACTCCTCACGCTTCAGATATAGTTCACGAGCAGCCTCTTCGATAGAAGCTGCATGTTTATGCGCCCGCGCGATTGCGACGGGTACGTCGGGCGTCATCCCCGGGGGGAACGGAAATGTCATCGTTACAGAGGTATGTGTGTAACGCGGCCGATCCTCGAAGTCGGAACCCTTACGCAATGCCCAGAGCGCATGGAACCGGCTCTGGAGTAGGCCAAACATGAGGTCGTCCTCCCGCAGGAACAAGACAAGATTTTCATCCGGCAGGGTCGGCCACGCCTGCCACTGAATAATGTGATGCTTAGAGGTTCGGGCCGTAACCGCGTATCGCGAGAGCTGCTGGATCCTCGTTCGCATCTCGGGACGTGGCCAATGGGGTTCCCACCAGCGCTCGTGGGCGCGATCGCCTAGAGCTGCACGCGTCTGCGCGACCGTCAGTCCATCGTCGTTTGTTGCGGTCCTCAAGTATTCGTAGACTGAAGCATATTCTTGAGCTCGCTCGCAGTTCAGGTTCAGCGGAAGATCAATAAGCCACATGTCGCGTGGGCGTTCCGTAAGGTCGTCCCCGTTCCGGAAAGGCTTAAGGATCTCGGAGTTTCGCGCCCCGTTCACGTTCGCCGGCTCAGCCATCCAAGTCCTTGCTACGTCACCAGGAACGTCGAAAGGGCCGCTTTTCTGGATGCCGAGCGCAGCAAGTCCCCTGTTTTCAAGCAGATCACGAGCCGAGGTAAGATTGATACCGGCCGTCAAATCCGGATTGATCTGGTTAACGGTCTCTCCCTTCAGACGAAGGGGCTCTCCTCCAGAGTTACCGAACGAAATCAGTGACACGTCAACCTGCGCGCCCTCGTTGATCCACTGTTCCTCCGGCCAAGCGTCATAGATCGTAGTGGTTTCAGCGATCCGCAGCATGACGGTGAGATTGGTATTCTTGCGGATCGAGTTTGTCGCCACGAATCCAGCGCGTTCGGCGATACCGCGCTCGATCATCTCCCGCGCATTCTCGAACCAGAAGCAGACAAGATCCGTGAAACCGGGTAAGCGACCCTTGAAGGCGGTTCGGATTCGTTCGGTCTCGGCAACGCCGAGGTCACGCTTCATCAGCTTAGCGCCTTTGTAGGGTGGGTTGCCAATGATCAACTCCGCTTCGGGCCACACGACTTTGGTGCCGTCCTCATCGACGAGCGCGTTGCGGTGCCAGATGTTGTCTTCCAGTGGGCGCAGAACCGGGTCGCGCCCGACACTGAAGCCATTGCGCTTCATCCACTGAATCTCACCGATCCAGACGGAGACACGCGCGAGTTCGGCTGCGAAGGCGTTTTTTTCGATGCCGAACACGTTCTCCGGCCCGATCCGAGGGAATCCAAGTTCGTAGCCTAGCTGCTCGGCCTCAATCATTACGCGGCGCTCGATGTTCTTCAGCTCGGCCAGCGCGACGTAGAGGAAGTTGCCCGAACCGCAGGCTGGATCTAGCACCCGGATTGCACGAAGACGGGCCATGAAGGTGTGGTAGTGTTCGTCGGCTTGGCTGCGTGCCTTATCGAGATCGGCAGCCGCAGAACGCAGGCCCTTGCGGAGACGATCGACGGAACGAACGCGGCGCTGTTTCGGCTGTTCCTCGAACAGTTCCATCTGCGTCTTGCCTCCGATGCGCGTGCGTACTTCGCGCACCTCTTCCTCCAGTTCGGGCACATCCATGGAGGCCTCGATCTCAGCGGTCAGTGCTGCCTGTGCCGGGTCTATGAGGCTCTTCATCAAACGGCGTACATCATGCCACTCGTTAAGGAGCGGGCGCACCACCACGGGATCTACGATTCGCTTGATCGTGTCGTAGTCGGTATACTCAGCACCGAGTTCATTTCGCTTGGTCGGGTCGAGACCTCGGACGAAGAGCGTTCCGAGGATCGATGGGTCGATCTCACTCCAATCCTCCTCCGCGGCCGCGATACAGATATCAAGATCGCCCGGATTGAGCGCAAAAGCCACATCGTCTGGATGCTCGGCAGCTTTCGTGGGGCCAAACAGACCTCCGTTAAAGTGACGTAGGCGGTGAGCACCGAACCGTCCGCCCCGCCGCATCGCAGCGAACAAGTTCCTGAAGGCATCAGCGGATTCCAATGGATCCTGCTTCAAGGAGATCAGCAGCTCGTTGAAGAGCCGCTTGGGCAGCAATTCGGCGTCCTCAGCATACATACAGAACATAAGACGGATAACGAAATGTGCGACGTCGAGCGCGGTGGGCTCTGCGCCATCCTTTAAGGGTCTCTCACGGAGCCGTTGGGCCAGGGTTGCGAACTCGCCTGCCACATCCTCAGTCAGCTTTTGGCGCGTGCGGCCGGGCCGGAGCTGTTCGGGATTGGAGAAGACGGCCCTAAGCTTATTGAGGCTCTCTGGGTCGCGCAGATCCTCAAGCGTCAGGACGTGCTTTTCGCTGACCGTGTTGGTCCAGTTGGTCGTGATCTCGAACCGTTGGAGGTCGCATGTCACGAGCAATGGTGGGTTCTCAAGCGCACCTACATATTGCTGTAGCTGCCGGAAGGCTTCGGCAAGGTTCTTGCGCGGCCCCTTGTATTCCCAGGCGAATCGCCCGCGACGCCAGACATCAGCCCAACCCTCGCCACCTGTCGCCTTCGTGGCACCTTTTTCGAAACAATAGGAGGTCCCAGACTGATCGGCTTCAGTCGGGGTAGGGACATCGAGAACACGGCATAGTTCAATGAAATGGGATTGCGCGGCCTGCTTCTCATTCAAGCCAGTGCCGCTCCATCGCTGGATAAAGGCATCGACAGATGCCGGCACCCTATCCGTTGCTGGTGGCCTCAAGAGCATTGTAGGCGAACTATCATGCCGCGCATCTAAACGCCTCCGTTATTGCTATTCATGGCTCTTGGTCGTGTATTCGGCTTGGCGAACAACGAAAAGACTGTTTGAGGATCAACTATGCAACAGAGTGGCATACGGCAATGGCAGCTTTCGACATCGGTGAGCAATCCGCTTGCCGACGTGAGGGGCGAAGTGATCATCAGAGGTCGGTCGCGGAGTCACAACCCCGCTTGTTTAGCTCCTTCGCTGATAATTTCGCAAGTTCGAAGTGGTGTATGGGAAGGCTCAATTCAGGTGCGGACGGCGTGTCACTGGCCCAGATAGAGAGACCCCTGCGCGATATGGAAGGTGCGCTTTGGCAGGCGGCTTTCTTAGGCCATGTCCGAAGTTTGTAGAGGTATTTCGGACGCCGATTTGCCTTCCGTCCGAAAAACCTCTACAATTTTCGGACATGCGCAGCGACTCACCCAATCTGAAGACAGCCATGCTTGACCGCATCCGTGCCGACGCGCCGCGCAAGGTATGGACGCCCAGTGATTTCGTGGATCTCGCCTCGCGGGACGCCGTCGATAAGGCGTTGCAGCGGTTGACGAAGGCGCAAATCCTCAGGCGAATCGATCGAGGACTCTACGATCAGCCTGGCTTCAACAAGCTCACCCAAAAAACCAACCCGCCCGATCCGCGCTCGGTCATCGATGCCGTTGGTCGACGCGACCAAACCCGGATGCTTGTCGATGGCATGACAGCAGCAAACGATCTGGGCCTGACCGACGCGGTCCCGGCAAAAATCGTGGTGCACACAGACGCCCGCCGTCGCGCGATCAAGCTCGGTAACGTCACGATCACCTTCCGTCCGACGGCGGCCAGCAAGCTGTTCTGGGCCGGGCGACCGGCGATGCGCGTCGTCCAGGCGCTTCACTGGCTCCGCGATCTCCTGGTCCGTGAAGGAGAGAGTGACCACGTCAAGCGCAAGCTCGCCAAGCTCTTCGAGGATCCCGTTGCGGGCCTAGCGCTGAAAGCTGACATCAATACGGGTGTGACGGCGCTGCCAACCTGGATGTGGGTGTTTCTCAAGCCGCTTGTCGAAAACGACGCTTGCGTTGGTCGTTGGCATGTCGGTGATGATGATCATGCTGGTGCCGATGCTGATCATGATCGTCAGCGACAACGAACGAGGGACGGCGACGATGATCACGCAGCCATCGGCCGACGGAAGCCGAAACGGCACTCTACCGATAAGACACGAACCGCCAAGCGCGGCGCAACCCGGACCGCGAAGACATGAATGCGGCTTTCGACGAGCTCCTGGCGGCAGGGTCGGACACGATGTTAAGCGCCTTCGATACGACAGCGCTGCGCCTCGGCACGGCATCCCAGAATATCGAAAAGGACTTCTGGGTCTGCTGGACGCTGGATGCCTTGTTCAATGGACTGAAAGAGGGGGACCCCGCCTCCTTTTCAAGGGCGGAACCTCCTTGTCCAAAGGCTTCGGCCTGATCAACCGCTTCTCAGAAGATATCGACGTCACGGTGTTTCGGGACGACATTGGCGAACCGGCGACCATCGAGGAGCTCGACGCGCTGAGCGGTAAGAAACGCAAGGCGCGCCTTGATGCGATCAAGGACGCCTGCCAAGCCTACATCAACGGCCCGCTGCGCGCTGAGTTGACTCTGATCCTACAAGAAAGGCTCAAGGCCGCCGGCCTCAATACCGGGGCGGGACGAGTGGACGCCGACGATGCCGATCCCGATGGGCAGACGCTGCTGATCTGGTATCCGGCGGCGACACCGCGATCGGATTATGTACGAGTGGCGATCAAGATCGAGTCTGGCGCGAAATCCGCGCTTGACCACAATAGCGAAGTGCCGATCAAACCCTATGTCGATGATGATCTGCCGACCCTCGACCTGACCGTGCCGGCCGTGCGAACGGTCGACCCTGAACGCACCTTCTGGGATAAGATCGTCATCCTCCATGGGCTGCGACGCTGGTTCGACAAGCGCGGAGAGGCCAGCGCGTGTCTCGACACTACTATGATCTGCACCAACTCGGCGCGACGCCGGTGGGCGACGCCGCCATCGCTAACAGCGCGCTCGCGGACTGCGTCGCGCATGCCCGGATGTTCTTCAATCGACCGGACTTCGATCTCGCGAGCGCCGTGCCTGGCTCGTTCGCGCTTGCACCGCATGACGCCATGATAGAATAGTTGCGCGTCGATTACAGAGCCATGAAGGGTATGGTCTTCGGCGATCCTCCTGAGTTCGAGGCGGTGCTCGACAGCATCCGCTCGCTTGAGGCGAGTCTGAACGAGAGGGGCGATATGGAAAGGGAGGCGGCGCGATGAACCAGCTGGAGGGAGCTGCCGACGCAGGGCAAGAGGCAGACGCGCAGCGCATGCGCCAAGCGGCAGTAACACCGCTGCGCAAGCGACGCCTCAGCGGCGAACTCTACAAGCGCGACCAGAGGGTAGAAGCGCTCATCGCCGAACTGGCGGCCCTGTCGCGTGACGAGTTGATCGCCAGGGCTGCAATCAGGAGGCGCTCCGACCCAGCCTACATCCCCAGCGAATGTCTCGTCTATTTCATCCGCGCGAGCCGTCGCGACAACAACGAGATGTGGTTTGAGCGCCTCTATCGGATCCTGATTGAACGGGTAATGCGTAGTTTGTCCAGGGCTGAAAGCCCTGATGGCAAGACGGTATCGTTGACGCGGGGGGTCGTGCGCGACAAGGTGTTCGGCCGGTTCGTCGAGCTGCTGTCGGCGGATCGCGCCGCCTATGTCGACAAGGTGGACTACTTCGAGGTGCGTTTCGACGGCGCGCTGGCTAGCCTGCGGCGCGATGCTCAGGAGCAGGCCTGGCGCGACGAGAACCGTTCCCGACCGCTCGAATATGGCGAGGAAAGCGGTGAGCTGTCACCGGAGGTCGAGGCGGCTGCCGGGGCTCACGACCCGTTCGCCTTGTCGGATTTAGACGATCCGGCTTACCGGTTGCGCCTAGATGCGGCGATTGCGGCTCTACCGATAGAACAAAGCAGGATCATTCACATGCTGAGACAGGGCTTCCCCATTGACTCAAAGGAGCCGGACGTCATGACCATCGCGCAGGCCTTAGGCCGCTCCGAAAAGACCGTTCGAACTTATCGCGACAAAGCCTTCGCCACCCTGCGGGCCGCCATGGCCGATGGAGAAGAGCGGTGAGCCCCGCAGGAGAACGTCCAACCCGCGAGTCTGTGCTCGACGCGTTCGCGGTCGAAGGCGAGCCTGGCCGGTCAACGTTGGATCGCTATTTGCGGCTTTATCCGGAATATGCCCGAGAGCTCGTCGACCTGTCGCGCGAGCTTAGCCGCGAAGTCTACGACGATGACGCGCCGCTGGCCGCTGCCGATCAGGCCCTCCTCGACGCTGCCTGGTCGCAACACGCGGCGGCCATGCCGGCGCCGATGACCGACCCCTTCGCGGCGCTGACGGTCGCCGATTGGCGTGCCGTCGCCCAGCGTCTTGACGTGCCCCGGCAGGTCGTAACCGCGCTGCGCGAGCGACGGATCTCCCTCATCAGTATCCCGCGACGGTTTCTCGGGATGTTGGCCGAGGCGGTGAGCAGTTCGGTCACACAGTTGGAATTGTCCTGGGGGCCCGCGCAGCTAGCTGCCGGGCGCAGCTACAAGGCCGACGGCAAGCCGGCGGTCGGCGGGCAGGTCACGTTCGAGCAGGTGTTGATCGACGCAGGCGTCCCGGTAGAGAAGCGCGCTCGGTTGTTGGCAGAGGCGGATTGATATGGACAGCGTGGAGCTCGCCAGGCAAGTCGCCGCCGAGCTTCATGCTCGCCTCGTTGCTTCCGGCACCGATCCATGGTCGCCCTATGACTTTGCTGTCGCCGAGGCCAAGCGACGGGGGATTGATGTCGAACCGACGGCCGCCGGGGCAGCCGTCCTCAATGGCGGCCGCGCGACCTTCGTCGCCGCCGACGATCTGATCCTTCACGAGAGTGTCGGCTCGCCGTTCGAGCAGGCCTTCCTGGTCGCGCACGAGATTGGCCATGTCGAGCTCGGCGACGATCCTGAGGGCGAGCCAGTACCGACGATTGATCCCAGCCGCGCCGCAGAGCCGTCGCCGGTTGGAATGGATCGGGTTGTCGACTATGGCCGCAGGCAACGCCGTGAGGTCCAGATGGACCTGTTTGCACGCGAGCTGCTGCTACCGCGCACCCTGGCGCGCGCACTTCATATCGATGAAGGGCTCTCCGCGTCTGCCATTGCCGCGAAATTCGGCGCACCGTTCGAGGTCGTCGCGCAGCAGCTGTTCGACGCCTTGCTGCTGCCGCCGGTGCCTCCCGCGACAGTCACGACGCATGTCGAGCGGCCGCTGAATTCACTGCAAGCCTCGGCGGCGGCACATCGCGGCGAAGCCTATCTGCTTGAGGCCGGTCCTGGCACTGGCAAAACGCAGACGTTGATCGCTCGCGTCGAAGGCCTTCTGGACGAGGGTGTCGATCCGCGGCGCATCTTGCTTCTGACCTTCTCGAACAAGGCGGCGGGCGAGATGGCGGAGCGGATCGCCCGCAAGCGGCCCGAGGCTGCTGCAGCGATGTGGATCGGCACGTTCCATGCATCCGGTCTCGATATCATCCGTCGTTTCCATGTAGAACTGGGCCTGCCGAAAGACCCGCGGATGATGGATCGGAGCGAGGCGGTCGAGCTCCTCGAGGAGGAGTTCCCGCGCCTGAGGCTTGTTCATTACCGCAATCTCTACGATCCGACCCAGATCATCGCCGACATGTTGGCCGCCGTCTCACGGGCAAAAGACGAGGTGGTCGACGCCGAAACCTACGCCACGCTGGCCGACGCCATGCTTGCGAAAGCCGGGGACTCGAATACGCGCGAGGTCGCTGAACGCGCCGGCGAAGTTGCACGCGTCTACGCCGCCTATGAACAGCTCAAGCGCGACGCACATTGTGTTGATGTCGGCGATCTCGTCACTCTGCCGGTACAGCTGCTTGAGACCGACGCGGCCATCTGCGCAACGCTACAGGCGCAATATGACCATGTGCTGGTAGATGAGTACCAGGACGTGAACCGCAGCAGTGTGCGCTTGCTGAGCGCGCTGCGGAAAAATGGCCGCAATCTCTGGATGGTTGGCGATGCCAAGCAGTCAATCTATCGGTTTCGGGGCGCGTCGTCCTTCAATATGACCCGATTTGGCAAAGACGATTTTCTTGGCGGCAAGCGCGGTCGGCTGAAGCGCAACTATCGTTCGGCGCCGGAGATCGTCGCCAGCTTCTCCGGCTTCGGGAACATGATGCGCGCGGGCGACCCGGACAGCGGTCTCGACGCGGATCGCGACGGCAATGGTCAAAAGCCCGAACTGCGGACCGTGCAGCGGGCCGAGCAGCAGCAAGTTGCTCTTGCAGACGCGATCGAGCAGCTTCGCAGTGAGGGCTTTGCCTACCGTGACCAGGCGGTCCTATGCACGGGCAACGAGAAGCTGTCGACGATCGGGCAGGACCTCGAACGGCTTGGTGTCCCCGTCTTGTTTCTGGGCAGCCTATTCGAGCGGGCCGAGGTCAAGGATCTCCTGGCCTTGCTCTCCGTTCTCGTCGATCGGCGCGCCATGGGCCTACTGCGTATTGCGTGCTGGCCAGACTTCACAACTTCCTTCTCTGACGTGGCGGCGATCTTTGAGCACCTGCGGCCAGCCGAGCACCCTGGCAGCTGGCTTCAGCAGGTGGATGCAATCCCCGGCGTAAGCGACGCCGGCCATCAGGCACTCTCCAAGCTCGCGATCGCGCTCAACGGCTTCGACCAGACAGCCTCGCCCTGGACCGTGCTCGCGATGCTATTGCTTGATCGTACCCGCATCGCGGCGCGCCTTGGCGCATCCGCAGAGCTCGCCGACCGTACGCGCGGCATCGCGATCTGGCAGTTCCTCAACTTCATGCGCGTCCAGCCGGCCGGCCGCGGCCTGCCGATCACGCGTGTGCTCGATCGGGTGCGCAGGCTTGTCCGTCTCGGCGACGATCGCGACCTGCGTCAGCTTCCGGCAGCTGCCCAGCATCTCGACGCCGTGCGGCTTATGACCATCCACGGTGCCAAGGGCCTGGAGTTCGGCGGTGTGCATATTCCGGGGCTCAACAGCGATACGATCCCGCGCACGCCACCGGCACCGCCCTGTCCGGCGCCCGAGGGCTTGATTGCTGGGGCCGAAGGCAGCGGGCTGGAGGCGTTCCGCGCGGGCCAGGCCGAGGAGCAGGAGTGCCTATTCTATGTGGCGCAATCGCGCGCCCGCGATCGCCTGATCCTCTATGCCCCGACCGAGAAGAGCAACGGCCACAATCGACCGCTGTCGCCCTTCCTCGACCGTCTCGGAGCAACCCTGACGCGCAGCTCGGTCGTGCCGGCGCGGCCGCTTCCCATGGCGGCGGAAGCGCAGGGCATCGAGTTGATGGTCAACGGACGGCTGCGGTTCGGAGCCCCGCAAATTGCGCTTTATGAATCCTGCCCGCGACGCTTTTTCTACACCCATGTCCTGCATGTCGGTGGGCGCCGAACCACTACGGCCTTTATGCACTTGCACGAGGCGGTTCGCCAGGTAGTCGAGGCGGTGATCGTGTCGGACGTGCCTGTGACCGAGCAGGAACTCACTGATCGCACCGATACTGCGCTTGCCGGCGAGGGACTGGGGGAGCATGGCTTCCGCGCTGAATTCCGCGATCTCGCATTGGCGATGCTGCGCTTCTTTCTGTCGGGCCGCACAGGCGCGATCGCTGAGGCGCCGGTGGCGGTCAGTATCAACCTCGGCGGCGAAGAGATCCTCGTCCAGCCGGACGAGGTGTTGATGCGGCCCGACGGTATCCGGGCCGTGCGCCGCGTCCGCACGGGTCACATGCGATCGGCCGAGAGCAAGGATGGCGCCGCCGCGGCGCTGATCCTGGCGGTCAAACAGGCCTATCCCGGCGCTGTTGCCGAGCTTGTCCATCTCTCCGATGGCGAGGCATCCGAGCTTTCCCTCTCAGACCGCGAGTTGAAGGGACGCACGGACAAGCTTTCAAAGTTTCTCGCCGACATCCGCGCTGGACGGTTCCCGGCCGAGGTCTCGTCGCGCACCTGCCCCAACTGCCCGGCCTTCTTCATCTGCGGACCGACACCCGACGGCCCCCTGCAAAAAAAGTTCGCCTGACCTTACCGGTCGGCGAAACTCGATCCGATTGGACCCTTAGAGCCGTGGCCCCGCCTCGGCCCAACCTAAGGACCAATCGTATGAACACTGAAGAACTTCTCGACTCCGACGACGTCGGCGACGCCCTGCGCGAAGGGCGGTCGCTGCGTCCGGCGCGGGGATATCGCTTCCTCCTCGCCCAGGGCGATCTCAACTTCCTGTCACGCCAAGTGAGCGATCCTGTGCCGCTCGGCCGCCAGCTGCTCGAAGCCGCCGCTCTGGACCCTCAGGATGGCTACAGCCTCTTCGCAGTCCTGCCCTCGGGCGATTTTGAGGACGTGCGGCTGGACGAACCCTTCGACCTACGCGAGCACGGTACCGAACGCTTCGTCGCCTTCCTGACTGATCGCGACTTCAAGCTGACGCTCAACGACGACGAGCTGCGCTGGGGCAAGCCCGTCATCAGCGGGGCGGTGCTCTATGGCCTTGCCAAGCCCGGCGATGGCGATGGCGTTTTCCTTGTGGTCCCCGGCGGCGAAGACCGCTTGATCGAGCTTAGTGAGCTGATCGATCTGGCCGAGCCCGGAATCGAGCGGTTCATCACCGCGCGGCTGACGTTCGAGATCATCGTCAATTCGCGGCCGCGCAGGGTGAACGCCCGCACGGTGACGTTCGAACAGATCGTCCAGCTCGCCTTCCCGGGCCAGCACGAATCCAACGTCGTCTTCTCGATGACCTACCGGCACGCGGCATCGATACCGCACGCCGGTGAGCTCGGCGCTGGCGGCTCTGTCGACGTCAAGAAGAAGGGGACGGTTTTCAATGTCACACGCACTGTTCAATCTTAATCCGGACCTCAAGCGGCTGCGGGACGAGGGCTACTTTGTCCAACAGCGCGGTGGGTATCTCGTCATGCGCGAGGTACCCTATGTCGATGCGCACCGGCAATTGCGCATCGGCACGCTGATCTCCAGCCTCACGCTGGCCGGGGACCGGACGCGCAAGCCTGACACCCATGTCGCCCACTGGAATGGCGACTTCCCGTGTCACGCCGATGGGTCGCCCATCCAGGGCATCGCGCACCAGACCGGCGCCTTCGATCTCGGCCATGGCCTGAAGGCGACCCATGCCTTCTCAAGCAAGCCGGCCGAGGCCTATACGGACTATCACCACAAGATGACCAGCTACGCCAACATCATCGCCGGTCCGGCCGCGGTGCTGAACCCCGGCACGACGGCCCGCACCATCCGTGAGCCTGAAGCGGAGGAGGACAGCGTCTTCAATTATGTCGAGACCGCCTCCGACCGTGTCGGGATCGGCGCCTTGGCCGAGCGGCTGGCCGGCGAGCGGGTTGCCATCATTGGCGTCGGCGGCACTGGCGGCTACATTCTGGACTTCGTCGCCAAGACGCCGGTTCGCGAGATCCGACTCTTCGAAAGCGACGAGTTCTTGACCCACAACGCGTTTCGGGCGCCGGGCGCTCCGAGCCTGGAGGAACTGCGAGAGGCGCCAAAGAAAGTCGAATATCTGAAGGGTATCTATAGCCGGATGCATCGCAACATTGTGGCGCATGATGTGGCGCTTGGCCCGGCCAACCTCGAGCTTCTCAACAGCGTCACCTTCGCGTTCCTGTCCCTCGATGCCGGTGACGCGAAGCGGTTAATCGTGGAGAAGCTCGAGACGATTGGCGCTGCGTTCGTCGATGTCGGCATGGGCCTTGAGCTCGACGAAGGATCACTCGGCGGCATCCTGCGGGTGACCGCCAGCACGCCTCAGAAGCGGGATCATGTGCCTCAGCGCATTTCATTCGTCGGTGGCGGCGTGGAAGACATCTATGCGTCCAACATTCAGGTTGCGGATCTCAATGCCCTCAATGCTGTCCTGGCAGTGGTGAAGTGGAAGAAAATCCGCGGCTTCTACCGAGACCTCGAACAGGAGCATCACTGCACTTACACCACCGACGGCAACATGCTGATCAATGGGGATCTCACGTGATACGGCACAAGCGACTCGAGCATCGTTTCGTCGACCATATCCCCGAGCGCCTTGGGGCAGGCGTGCTTTACGTGTCGATGCAATATGCGACATCGGCCCACAGCTGCTGCTGCGGTTGCGGCGAGGAACTCGTCACGCCGTTCACGCCGACAGACTGGAAGATGACCTTCGACGGTGAGGCCATCTCCCTTCATCCGTCGATCGGCAACTGGACGTTGAAGTGCCGGTCACATTATGTGATCGACCGCGGCAAGGTGGTCGAAGCCGGCCCGTGGAGCGACGAGCAAGTGGAGTCAGAGCGTCGCCGTGATCGCGCTGCTAAAGCTCGTTTCTACGGGCAGTCGCCCACGGTCGAACCTTCTGCTCGACCCGTTCCGCCCAAAGCGACACCAGGCTTCTGGCGGCGCCTTTGGAGCCGTATATCCAATCGATTCTAACGATAAACTTGTGGATTACATTCCATCAGAAGCATCTCGCCCGGTATTCTACTGTTTACCTGCTATAGAGAGCCCCTGTGAGCGGGTTTGACAGACTTCCCACAAAGTAGCCTGCCACAAAATACCGCGACGCAACATTCACGCGCTCGCCAGCGCGGCAGCGCCGGCTCTGAGCCGGCGCCCGAATGAGAACTGACCTCGAAAGGAGGGAACCACCATGGCCATCTCGGGCCGATCCACCCTCGTCGTTCACGGCCGCCTCGCCATGCGGGAAGGCCGCCTGGCGGCGGCGCGCGACCGCCGTCATGGCCTGCAGGTCATGTCGTTCGAGCAGGCGGCGGTGCGGCTCGCTGGAGGTTTCGTCCGCCCAATTGATGATGAAAGCCTTCGCGTGGCGATCCAGACGGTCCTGCCGGCAACGCCGATGGGCGAGCTGGAGAGCATCAAGTCGCTGCCCGGGATGATAGACGCAGCCGCGGACACCCTGCACAAGGCCTGGCGCGCTGATATCGACCTTGCAGCGCGCGCGGTCGAGCATCCGCGACTCGACGCCATCGCTCGATTGGAGTCGGCGGTCCTGGCGCAGCTACCAGCCGCCATGATGCGGCCCATCGACATCGTCGCCGGCGCTACCAGCCGTATCACCCATGCGCCCGCCGTTCTCGGCCCGATGGAGATCGCTGGCCTCACCGAACTCTCGCCCTGCTGGCGGCCGCTCCTGAAAGCGCTCACCGCACACATTCCCGTGCGATGGACGGCCGGGCCGAGGCCGGCGCCGGCCTGGTTGGAGGGCACGGGTATCGGGGTGCTGCGCGCGCCGTCGCAGACTCCGGAAGTCAGCACCGTCAGCGCGGCTACGGCCTATCACGAAGCCATCGAGGCCATGCGCTGGGCGCGGTCGCTTCTCGCCTCCGGGCGTGCGGCGCCGTCCGATATCGCGATCGCCACGGCCTCGCCCGCCGACTACGACGATCACTTCCTCGGCCTGCGCGCGGACGCCAACATCGACCTGCACTTCGTCCAAGGCGTCAAGATCGTCACCACCCGCGATGGCCAGGCCGCCGCCGCGCTAGCCGACATCGTCGTTCGCGGTCTGTCGCAGTCCCGGATCCGTCGTCTCGCCGCCCTGTGTCGGGATTCCACGCCTTTTGCGTCACTTCCCGAAGGCTGGCTGCGGATCCTGCCGGCCGATGCGCCGATGTCGACGCCCAACGCCTGGGACCGCCTGCTGGCGCGATTGAAGCCCGAAGACTGGCCGCACGACGCGGATCACGCCCCGGCCTTGCGCGCGGCCATCGACCTGCTCGCCAAGGGGGCCGACGCAGCACCGGAGATCGGTAAGGCCTTTCTTAAGGGCCGTGCGCTCGCCATCTGGCGCAAGGGCCTCCTCGCCGGGCCGGCGGTCTCGATCGACACCACCCTCGAAACCCTGAAGCAGGATGACGGGCTGGAGGCGTGCGTGTCCGTCGGCTGGATGCCTGCGAGCGCGCTAGCAGTCTCGCCGCGGCGCTTTGTGCGGCTGATCGGCCTCAACTCTTCGCACTGGCCGCGCGGAATTGCCGAGGACCGGCTGATCCCGGACCATATCATCCCCACTGCCGAGCTCGACCCGCTCCCGGTGAGCCTGGCCGATCGCCGAGACTTCGAGACGATCCTGGCAACGACGACCGGCGAAATCGTCCTCTCGCGCGCCCGTCGCGACAGCGACGGACGGCTGCTGGGACGCAGCCCCCTCCTCTCTGCGCACGGTCCGGAAATCTATCTCCGTCGCAACGCCGTTCCGATCCATGCGTTTAGCGAAACCGACCGCCTCATGGCCAGGCCGCAGGAGTTTAGCGCCGACCAGCAGGCGCTCAGCGCGCAAGGCTGCTGGCGCGACTGGCGGCGCACCGAGATCACACCGCATGACGGCCTCATCCGGCCCGATCATCCGCTCATTCTCGCGATCTTGGCCCGCACCCAATCGGCCAGCTCACTCCGGCGTCTGCTGCGCAACCCGCTGAGCTTTGCCTGGGTCTATGCCTTCGGCTGGCGCGTGCCAGAAAGCACCATCGAACCGCTCGTGCTCGACGCACTCGGCGTCGGCGATCTGGTTCACATGGTTCTCGATCGCGCCTTACGCGATCTGGAGAGCGCCGGTGGATTGGTGTCCGCCGACGCCGCGGCGATCACAGCGACGGTTGACCGGGCCGCGGCGCTTGTCGCGCCGATTGGGAAAGCGAACGTGCGGTCCCGCCGGCCGTCATCTGGGGGCGCACCCTGGGTGATGCCCGGCTGACGGCGGAGCGGGCTCTTGCCTATGGCGATGTGCTTCTGCTGGGTGCCCGCTCCTATAGCGAGGTGCCGTTCGGCGGGGCCGAGCCCAAGTCGGACGCGCAGACGCCGTGGGACCCCAATGTGCCGGTCACGATTCCCGACACGGGTTTGAATGTCGCCGGCTATATTGACAGGCTGGACATCGCAGGCGACGGCAAGCGCGCGCTGGTCCGCGACTACAAGACCGGCCGTCCTCCGCGAGGCGACATCCGGCTGAACGGCGGCCGCGAGCTTCAGCGCTGCCTCTATGCCTTCGCGGTGAAGGCGCTGCTGGGCGATGATGTCACGATCAGCGCCTCGCTGCTCTACCCGCGTGAGCCAATTAACCTCCAGCTCGAAGATCCGGACGCGGTCCTCGCTGAGATCACTGACTATCTGCGCGCGGCGAGGAGCAGCTTCGCCGGTGGTGCCGCGCTGCCAGGCCCCGACACCGGCGGCGACTACGACGATCTCGCCTTTGCCCTGCCGGCGAATGCCAGCGCCACCTATTGCAAACGCAAGATGCCGGCCGCGACCGAACGGCTCGGTCAGGTCGCTCAAATCTGGGAGGCGGAATAATGAGCAGCGTGTCTAGGGCCCTTAAGGATGACGACGCGCGACGCTACGCGCTCAGTCTCCATGATCGCTCGATCCTGGTCGAAGCTGGCGCAGGCTCGGGCAAAACTGCCGTCATGGCCGGACGCATCGCCGTGATGCTCGCGGAGGGCGTTCCCCCACACGCCATCGCCGCCGTCACCTTTACAGAGCTAGCAGCCAGTGAGCTGCTTTCGCGGGTGCGCGAAATTGTTGCCGATCTTGCGGTCGGCAACATCTCGACCGAGCTGCGCGTGGCGCTGCCCGGTGGCTTGTCGCAGGCGCAGCGCGACAATCTGGCCGCCGCGACCGCCGTGATCGACGAAATCACCTGCTCGACCATTCACGGCTTCTGCCAGCGTCTGATAAAGCCCTATCCGGCCGAAGCCTACATCGATCCTGGCGCTGGCGTCATGGACCGCAACCAGGCCGATCTCACCTTCCTTGAGATCGTCGATGGCTGGCTGCGCGAGCGTCTGTCCGGCGATCAGGACGGCATCCTAGCCGAAATGGTGCTGCACAACCCCGGTGAAACCGTGGCGCTCGTCCACAAAGTCGCTGAGAACCTGCGCCGCTGCCGCACCCTCGCAGCGCCACCCGTCTCGCCGCTTGACGGTCATCTGACAGCCTTTCGGCAGGCGACGGCGGATTTCGCGGCCTTCATGCGTGGGGCGGCGGCGACCGAGCCGGAAACGCTCGCGATCGTCCAGCGGCTGGCCGAGATGGCGACTGCGTTGGCTGCCGGTCCCGATCCCGCGACGCCCTCCGGCCTGGTCCAGCTTCTGACCTTGCGTCCGCACCCGGATCTTTGTACCAAGGCAGGCGCTTTCGCCTCCTATCGCAAGAAGGGAAAATGGGCTGCCGCGGCGAAGCAGGCCGGCCTCTCCAAGGCCGATGGAGATCGGCTGAACGATGCTGCGGAGGTCTGCTACAACGCTTGCTGCGAGGCCTGGGGTTTGCTTCTTCAAGCTGCGGCCGGCCAGGTTCTGGAGGCGCTGATCGACGACGCGCGTCCGATCCTGCAGCGCTATCGCGACTACAAACGGGCGAGCGCCCAACTCGACTTTGATGACCTGATCTTCGCGGCGCGCGACCTGCTGCGCGACCATAACGATGTCCGGCGCGCGCTGGGACAGCGCTTCGCGCGTGTCCTCGTCGATGAGTTCCAGGACACCGATCCCCTGCAAACCGAGATCTTCTGGCGGCTGTGCGGCGATCCGGTCGACGACGTTGGCGACTGGACACGGTTCCGGATCCGGCCGGGTGCGCTGTTTCTGGTCGGCGACCCCAAGCAAGCAATCTATCGCTTCCGCGGCGCCGACATCGGCGCCTATGTGCAGGCTCGGGATGCCTTTCGCACGCAGGACCCCGACAGCCTTCTGTCGATCTCCACCAATTTCCGTTCCTGCGCCTCGATCCTCACCTTCGTCAACGAGCGCTTCGAGACGGTGCTCTCGGCCGACGGCCAGCCCGGTTTTACCGCTCTCGACCCTTTTCACGACGATCGCGGCGACCTGTGCGTGGCGGCCCTCGACGTGGCCGTGGCGGACGAAAACGGCAAGGCCAGCGCCGAGCGGCAGCGCGATGCCGAGGCCGATGCCGTCGCCCATCTGTGCGCGCGCCTGATTGATACCCGCCCGATTGTCGACCGGCGCAGCGGGACGGAACGTCCTTGCCAGCCCGGCGATATCGCTTTGCTGGCCCCGACCGGCGCAGAGCTGTGGCGCTATGAGGAGGCGCTCGAACGTCGCGGCATTCCGGTGGCGACACAAGCCGGCAAGGGACTGTTCCGAGGCCAGGAAATCCAGGACCTGATCGCGCTGACCCGCGTTCTCGCCGACCGGCGCGACACGCTGGCGCTTGGCTCACTGCTGCGCGGCCCGCTAGTCGGCCTCACCGAAGAGGAACTTCTCGACATTGTCTGGGCGCTGCCGCGTTCCGAAGAACAGCCCGACCGAATTCCCCGTCTCGACCTCGGCGTCGATCCCGCCGCCATCGTTCATCCGCTTGCACGAGAGACCATCGAAAAGCTGCAGACGCTCTACCGCCGCAGCAACAGCACGACGCCCCACGAGTTGCTCTCGCAGGCCGTGGACATGATGCGGGTTCAGCCGCTCCTTCTCGCGCGTCATCGCGGCCAGGCCGAACGCGCGCTCGCCAATGTTGATCTCTATTTGAGCCTGTCGACCAGCTACTCCGTTCGCGGCCTTCGCTCTTTCGCCGAGGCGATGACCGCAGCCTGGACCGACGAGGCGCGCGCAGTGGAGGGTCGGCCAGATGCGCAGGAAGAAGCCGTCGCGCTCTTCACCATGCACGCGGCCAAAGGCCTCGAGTGGCCAATCGTCATCCCGGTCAACACCATGACGGGCGTCATGGCGCCCGACAGTGCGGTCATTGACCGTCAGACGGACACCTTCTATTGCCCGGTCCTGGGCGTCGCGCCGGACGGCTACGAAGCCGCGCGCCAGGCTGAGAAAGACGAGCTGGATCGGGAGCGCGTCCGCCTCTGGTACGTGGCCGCCACGCGCGCCCGCGAACTTCTCGTCCTGCCCCGGCTGGACACAACGCCGTCGAAGTCCGCCTGGATCGGTCTCGTCGATCTTTCGCTGGCCGAACTCCCCGGCCTGGACCTCTCGCATCTACCCGCCGACGTCGCGACAGCCAACAGAGCGGCCAATACCCAAACTCGCGCAATCTTCGCCACGGAAGCCGAAGCCATTACCGAGCGCCAGGCGCGGCTGATCTGGCTTGCGCCAAGCCGGGATGAGAACACCGCCGGAGTCGTGCTGCAGGAAGAAGAGGCCGGGATCTGGACCGGATCGGCTGATGACCAGCCAGCCGAACTGCAAGCCGTTGTTCTGGTTCAAGGAAGCCGCGAACGCGGACTGATCCTGCACAAGCTCATGGAAGAGATGCTGACCAGGGAAACCAATGAGGCAAAGGCAGCCCTTGCAGACCGAGCCACCATACTCATCCGCGCCCTCGGCCGGTTTCCGGTCGCCGACCCGGCGACGGGACTGTCTGCCGAGGAACTGGCGGGCTGTGTCGTCCAGACCCTTGCCCTGCCCCAAATCGCGGCCTTGCGGCCGGCACTCTTGGCCGAGTTTCCCGTCTACGCCGCGCATGCGGACGATCGGATGGAAACGGCAACGACCGGAATCGCGGATGCCCTAACTCTGACGTCTGAAGGCCGTCCAGCCGTCGTCGTCGATTGGAAGAGCGATGTGGCCCCCGATCCCCAGACACTCGACCACTACCGCGCGCAGGTTCGGGCCTATCTCGACATGACCGGAGCCGAGCGCGGTCTGATCGTGCTAATGACCACAGGTGCGGTGATCGGTGTCGGGCCGACAGCCCAGCCAATGGCGGCCTGATTGGAGGGACTGTGCATGCCGTCAACGCTTAGCGACGGTCGACGCATTGAGGGCTTGCCGCCGTTATCGACGATCTGCCGCCTCCTCTCGGTTTTTTGCGAATGCTAAGGCTCAATACCAGCTGCCGTGATCTCACTGATTGGCCGAGTTCTGCCGCAGCCCCCCACGATGGCGGACTTGAAGAGCAACATTGTCTGCATTGATTTGGTCGGCTTAACCGAGCCTCAGCACGCCGTCGACAAAAGGCATGAACTGGTACATTTGGGGGAGCGATTTGGCAGGCAAAGTATGGCGGCATGGCATCCGCCAGGAGCCGCTTCAGACGAGCGTACTCGTCCTCCAGCGTCTTCAGCCGCTTCGCTTCCGACACGTCCATGCCGCCATACTTCGCCTTCCATTTGTAGATGCTGGCGTCGCTGACCCCGTGCTTGCGGCATAGATCGGCCACCGAAACTCCGGCCTCGTGCTCCTTCAAAATCTCGATGATCTGCTCTTCACTGAAACGGCTGCGCTTCATTCTCTGGTCCTCGCGTTGGGCCAGAGCGAACTTCAAACCGGATTAAGCCAAAGGGGCAACGTCAAGCCGTTCGTGCTACGCTGGCGCACGAGGTCATTGATGCTGGAGGATGGACAAGATGCAACCTCAGCGCCGTATCGTGACGAACGCTTTATGTCGAAAAGGGAGAAGCGATCCTTTACGCGAAGTTGAGCGGACAACGGTGTTTAGCCTCGGGAGCAAATTCGCCTCAGTCGGCACGATCTTTCGGAGATTTGCTACAGCGTGATGATTGCGACCGAATGCGTTCGCGAAGATCTGATCAATCTCGGAAGGAAGCGGGGAAGATCGTCGACAAAGGCCCGCCTTTGGAAAGTCGACCGTGATGTTCATTCGAGATTACCCCGGCATCAATGCCGTCAAAGTAGGACGGCTTTTTCTTAAGCCGGGAGATGTCTACGAGACAATCACGCAATCCTGTCGCATGGTCTTTCATGAGGCCAGCGACCGGTCGCTTCCACTAGGCCGCGCTGGCTCAGCAACGTTGGTCCGATACGGGTGTGAACTACGTCGTCGCCACGAGACATCAGTTGGGCATAGCCCGTGGTGCAAGCGTGCCAACGGACATTCTCGATACGATCAGGATAGGGAGCGGCAAGCGGCTACTTTCAAACATCCCACTAAAGGCCTGCATCTTCGAACTTTCGAATGAGGACGAAGAGTACCACGACGTCCTGCTTTTCAAGGCGGCGGACACTTGGAAACTCAGCATTCTGACCAGCCGTTTTTCTATCCTCTTGCGCCATTCTCTAGGGCCAACCGGGTCAAGTCCTTCTTGGTCGGCTACCCGACAATCGTGATGGATGAGTACCTAGAAGGTTTCGTCCCCGAACAACCTGGCTCCATTCACATCAAGCGAGCGATCTCTGACTGCGATCTAGACAAGAGCTACCTCACAAATGTCGAATTTTACCGGCGCTACCTTAATGTTCGCGAGCGGCCGGTTGTCGATGGCTACAGCGGCGGAGCAGTGTTTTCGCTGACTGGCGAATTGGAGAATTTGGAAATCGTACTGGACGGAATCGTGGAGCGCGCTGGCGCACAACACATCCACGTCGTAGACGCTGATTACCTCTTAAAAATCATTACGGACCAATCTAAACGGGGCTGAACGCCGACACGGCCGATGGAAAGTCCGATGCCGTACCTGCGCCTCTATAGTTGCCGGAGGTGGGAGTGTTACCCAAGTTCATTCTCTGCGTGATTGGCTACGTAGGCATTCCACCGCTGCCGTTATCGCAGCGACATCTGGCCTAACCGAGCCCCATTCGGTCCAAAAATCGCGCGTCGCGCTGTCCGGCCTGATCTTTGGAACATCAAGCCGAATTCGGGTGGGTAACAGTACTGCGTCCCCGAGCAAAAGCGCCTCCCCCACGTCAAGCAAGGGAAGGATGCTCGTGAGGCCAGCTAACGAATCCGGCATGAGACGCTTGATCACACCTTGGTCAGTCTCATTGGTAAGCCGCAACGCAAGAAAATTGTTGCACTGACTGAGGATCGTTCGACTTACGTCCGAGGGTCGCTGGCTCACCACCAGCAGAGAGAAGCCGTACTTTCGTCCCTCCTTTGCTATGCGCTCGAAAGAACCCAGCGCCTGTCGTTGCACGGCATCGGCATCGTCGCGAACAGGAAGGTACAGATGCGCCTCGTCGCAAAGCAGGGTGACTGGCGTGCGCGCTTTCCCACCCATCCAGAACTGGACATCATACAGGAGCCGAGCGAGCGTGCCAGTTACGACAGGTAGCACATCCGCAGGTACCTCCGAAAAGTCGATGATCTTGATTCCAGATCCATCTCCGGCACTCAGAAGCTTCAGCGCCTGTTTTGCAAGCCACTCGTAACTAGAGGCTGCTTCTGAGGGCGCGAACATGAATCCGTAGCGTCGATCATCTAATTTGGCTTCTAGACGTGAAAGGAAGCGGGTCAGCTTATCCTCCCATTCACCCTTAATAGGACCCGTCTTCCCCATTCCCTTGGTGCTGTTGTCAGCATCTAATAATCCGAACAATTCTCTTACGTTGTATGGGATAGGCGAATCCACGGTGAAAGTTTTCTTCACGCTGGCTTTGCCCTCGTTATCCAACGTTCGCCCTTTCAGATTGCGAACGTGTAGCGTGAACCGTGAAGCCTGATTTGGCGCATTCTGATCGCTGCGATCGAGGATCATCGACAACATTTCGTCGCGGTTTAGCAGCCAGTACGGAAGAAACAGGACATCATCCCCGGGTTTCTCAAGATCGCCTGGACCAGCGATGCGGAAACGCTCGGCGAATCCGCCAGCGGCTTTGTCCGCTAAAGGTGCGTATTCCCCATGCATGTCGAATACGATTATATTTGGGAATTTGAGCTTGGCTGCGCGTTCAAGGATCAGTGCGACGGCCCAACTCTTTCCTGACCCTGTACTGCCGAGGATTGCGGCATGGCGCTGGAAAAACTTATCGCCGCTGGCAATGGCATCGGCCGAAGGATCAGCAACGAAGACACCTAGCTTTAGCCTTTCGTCTTCGGAGAATCCCGCACCCAAGATTCCCATAAACCTTTGTAGGTTTAGGCTTTCGATCACGTAGCATTCACGATCAATCTGCGGGAAGCTGTCGGCACCTCGTTTGAATGTATTGATCTTCGCCCCTTCGACAGTTCGGAATGTGCCTATAAGGACACCTTGCAGAATGTCGGTCGGCACTGCGGCGAGAAGTGCGCCAGTCTCGTCGTCACTGCCCTGCGCAGGCAGTTCCTCGCGCATGCTGCGCGTAACCCGCTCTGTCATCGCAATCAGGTACTCCCTCTCAGTCGCCCCCCGAATGGCAACGAGTTGGCCTATGCCAATGCGGGTGAGCAGGACCGAATTGGTGACGTCGACTGCAACACGGCTGGTATCGACGGAGGCGACACGCCCAATTCGGTCGCCATCGGAAAACTGCAATGCGGCTTCGGTCATGGTTCAAGCACCTCAGAAATGAAGGAGTTCAGTTCCCAAAGGGCGAGGTCCGGTACCTGCATTTCCGCCCTATCCACAAACACCGATGAACCTTGACTGCCTCCGACCACGGCGTGCTGAATCGCTACTACGTTCGGACACTCTTCAACGAGTTTCATCGCGTTGGGAGACAACCCGCGCGTCAGTAACAGCGTCGGAACACCGCTACGAATACGAGGCGTGAGGTGAGTCTCGAGGTGATCATCGTTGAACCCGTAGCCAATGACCAGAAAACGGCTAGCGCGATCGATTGCAGAATTCGCCCTCTCTCGATGCCGATCAAAAGGGCTCTCGTAGCCATTGCGGAACTTATTCAATCCAGGAGTTATGATCAGACGTGGCGATGTCAAATCGCCAGCATAGCGCACTGGCCGACCGTCTCGATGGTACCAATCGAGACTGCCATGCGGCTTAAACACATTCACCCGCTGGCGGTATCTCCATTGAACCTGCTTTCCGCGGAGGCTCACTTCGCGACAAAAGCCGAGACGACTTTCATGTTCATTGAGGATGCCTGCAAACTGGCCGACAAACATCGTATCCACGCCAAGTCCTGCTTCTTCGGCGGCAATCTCGATCAATCGGTCGTAATTCGTGGTTATGATTGGGGTGCCGCTATCCGGCTTAAGGAGATGCGCCAACAGTCGCGTGAAACGCAGCGTTCTGGACTTTGCAAAAACCTCTTCGACGATTTCGCGCTCCCGATTTGCGATAAACTGCCCCGTCCGCGCAACGATTGCCGTTTCCAGTGCTGGAGTTGGGGCCACTTCCAATAAAGCGGCCTCCAGTCCCTTGTCAGCGATGAGTGGGCTAAGAACCGCCCATTGTTCTGCATCGAAGGGGGTGAGATCGTCTACTAGTACAGCCTGAAGATGTTGCGCGATTTCGGCCATGCCTGGCAGACCCTCAGCGCAAGACAAGCCTGAGCCGACGATGGTCACAAGCCCATCGCTGAAATGCCGCTGCAACAGCGACTTTAGGTCGTGCAGATCCAAGATCTCCCCCGAGATACTTGTTAAAATTGACTTGGGCTCTACACCGCCCTCATCGATAACGAAACGCCATATCCAACTTTTCCGAGGGTAAATTGGGCACTGTCCAATACCTTATTTCTCGAGAATTCCAACGTTTTTGCCGCGCAGTGACGTTCGGACATAGCAAGGCCTGTCCTATAACTATGAATACGTTTGGCTGAAGCAGACCGATGGCTGCGCGTGAAGTCGAAGCCGTCGAGTTCGCGGACGAACGGGAACTGCGCGATCTTGCTCGACATGGAGATGCGTCGCTCGTCGCGCCGTGCGATCTCGCTCGACGCCAGGAAAGCCAAGGCCTCACGCAAGGTCATCTTTGAACGGGCCGCTTCGTCCAGCAGCGTGTCGAGCTGGTCGCGGATCGCCGTCAACTTCAGCCGATCCAGGATTGCGATCAGCAGGTCATGATCTAGGGTCGTCATCACCAGCCCCCTCCGACCACCGCTTCGTACTCGGCGAGTGGCCGCAGCAAGGTGGCCGGGGGTGATCTCGATGCGCTCGGCGCGCACCGGCCCTTCGAAGCCGGCAACGCCGACAAAATGCATTCGGTCCACGATGCGCTGTCGTCGCCTTCGGCACAGGGCGTGGTCGGCCACTACCTGGCCGGCATGACGGATGATCACGCGGCCTGCCAGCACCACGACCTGGACGCTTTCACCGATCAGGCGCCAAGGGACCGAGTAGCTGTTCGTATCCAGGTCGATTGCAGGCGTTGCGGACTAGATCCCGCAGCTGGGCGAGGCGACACAACTGGTCGCTCGCAAGGCCGGAATGGGCGCGGATGTACTATCCGGGAAGCTGTGAACTTTACCTGTATGCCGATGCGTCGAAGGGATATTCGCTTGATGGGCTTCTCAAGGCGCTTTCCAAAGGCCCTTCACCGATCGTGCCCGCGAATTGTGACCGGGTCGCCATCGACGGTCACGCTCCTTTTGTGACTCCGGGAGAGAAGGCTAAAGCCGAGGCGAAGCTCGCGAGAAACGTTCAACGAAAAGCTACCGCGCCAGGCGGTCCCAATACCGCTGTCGAGTACCGGCTGCCGTTTAGCTAGTTGCAAGCGGCGGCGGCGTCCGGAGGCGGCGATGCCCGTGGACGGGCATGCCAGGATAGACAACCCTGCTGAAGGGTGTGCTGACCGACATGCGGGCGCGCGCGGGCGTGTGCAAGCGCGTTGATGCAGTCCGAAGCGAGCTTGATGACTGGGCTCAATGCGAACACGATCGGGCGGCCATGCCCGATGAGGTGTTTTCGACCTCTACTGCGGAGAGAATTCCGCCGGAGGAACGCCAGAAGCTGGCGAACAACACATCGAGGACCTCCGCCTCGCACAGTCCATGCTGATGCAACACTATCCGGATTGTGCGCCGTTGAGGGACCTCGTGCGGAAAATCGATCTCGCCGTCATATCGCTCGTTGCGGTGACGATGGCGTTCATTCGGCCAGGCACAGGCGCTCTATTCGTCGGCGTCGGCATCACTCTCGCCGGGGGCGAAAAACCCCGGCATGATGTCGCCCGCCAGAAGCTTTTCCTTCGACAGCAGCCCCGCATCCTCGAGAGCCTCGAAGTCGGGAAGATCGCGCAAGGTTTCAAGCCCGAATTCCAGCAGGAACTGTTTCGTCGTCACATAGGTATAAGGGGCGCCGGGCGTCGGGCTTCGCGGGCCTGAGGCGATCAGGCCGAAGGAGCGCAAATTGCCGATCAGGTCGCGGCTGATCTCCTTGCCGAAGAATGACGAGAGTTCGGCGCGCGTCATCGGCTGAAAGAAGGCAATGCACATCAAGACCAGCACTTCGGATTGCGTGAGGTCGACGGCGCGTTCGCTAGAGCCTACGGCCGTACGGATGGCGTCGGCATAGGCCGGCCGCGTCAGGTGCTTCCAGCCGCTGGCGACCGCGACCAGATCGTAGGGCCGGCCCCGCAGCTCCTCGCGGATGTCGTCGATCAAAAGGTCGATGCTGCAGGTCTTGCCGACGATGCGGGTAAGCACCTCGCGGCTGACCGGTTCGCTGGCGGCGAAGATGGTTGCTTCGACGCGGTTCATCCATTCGCGCCAACGTACTTCTGGCGGCAGGTGATCCAGTTCGCGGTCGAACAGGTGGTCATCTGATCGCTCCTTCGCCCTTTTCCCCCTCGCCTGCTCCATCGTCTCACAGCCCGTAGATGCGGAAGGTCGGACGGCCGGACAGCTCGCGCACGGCGCCAAGTTCGATCAGCCGGTCGAACAGGCGGCGCAGGCCGCGGTCGCTTATGCCGGCGATGTTTGAGGATGCGACGATCGCGTCGTCGGACAGCAGCTTCTCGACGACATTGTCCGCCCCTTTCGCCCGCAGCTTTGGGGCGACAGCCAGCAGGCGGTCGGCGCGGCGGCCGAGCTCGGCCGCAAGATCCATCGCCTGCAGCGCCGCCTGGGCATAAGCCGCCCAAATGCGTTGCCGGGACGCCTGCCCGGATTCCCGTTGGGCATGGGGTGACCGACGACCGCCCGCCACCGGGTGCAAGCCGGACAGGGGCACCGCATGCGCCCACCCTAGCCGGTCGGCCAGAACAGCGTCGGCAAGCCACGGTCCAAGCTCGCGCGCGGCGCGACCGTGATGACGCTCGAGCACGGCCATCGCGTCGACCGCGCCAGCGACTGCGTTACCGACCGCGCCAGCCATCGCCTGGATTTCGTCGCCGATTTGGCCGGCCGCCGCGTCGTCAAGCGCGCTCCCCAGATCCGCGGCGACATCGACCAATACCGCCTCGCTGACCAACGTCGCGACCGGACGCGATGCCAGCGTTCGCCAGGCAAGCAGCATACGGCCGGCGGGTCCAACGTCGTCGCCGGGACGGGTGAGCAGCAGCGCGTCGCGCAGCGCCGCCTCGTCCTCGACCCGGCCGGCGCGTTTGGCCGTTGCCGCCGCTGCCCCGAGTGCCAGGCGCTGCCGCCAGGCGCCGGCCCATCGCTCCTGCCGGCGCACCACCGCATCGAGGGCGGTCAGCGCCGCGGCCGCGGCAAACGCAGCGTTTTCAATCGAGTCCGGACCGGCCGCCACGGCGCGCAGCCAGGTCGGCACGGGAGTGGCCAGCACAGCCGGGGCTGCACAGGTGACGACCACAGGTGCATGGCGAAGCAGTTTCGGGCGCAGAATCATCGTCGACAGCATGAATCATCGCGGCGCTTCTGGCAACGAAAATGGCCGAAAGCCGCCGTGCCCGTCGACAGTTAAAAACGAACGATAAACCGCCCTTTCTTTTTGATCTTTCTAGAGGAGATGCTCTCTCTCGTCGATCAAAACCCGGAAATGCGCGTTGGGCAAGAACAATCATATCGTCGCGGTCATGGCCGGCAGGCGCAACAAACACGCCGCACTCGCCTCAGAAGAGGGGGTGCCGCCGGATGATCTGATCGCGATTCTGGAATGCTCGACGGCAGCAGCCGACGCGGCGTGAGCTTCGATTTTTCCTTGCAAAATAGGAGTGGCACTCCACGATTGCAAGGATGACTGGGCGCCGCTCCGCGGCCGAACTCACGGAATCGCTGGACACCGTGTCGCTGCGCGGACCGCGTCAGGTTTGGCAAGACCAGCCTAGCGCTGGAAAGAGCCGGAGAGGAGCGAGCTTCCATCCGTCAGACCTTTGCCGGAGGAAGCTCGCTGTTGAGATGGTCAAGGCCCGGGTCCATTTCGACGGCTTCGACAGCGGCGATTTCGTCCGCGCTGAGTTCCGCGGTCAGATCGACCTGGCGGTCGCGCTTCGACAGCCGGACAAAATCCTCGTAAGCCAGCAGCACGGTGCACGGCTGGCCGTTCTTGGTGATGATGACAGGGTCGCGAACCGCGGCATCTTGATAGGCGCCGAAGTCTTTCGAGACGGCGGCGGCGGCGACGGTGGTGGTCATCGGCTGAACTCTTTTCTTCCGGAAGATACGGCTTTTCCGGGCTTCCACAGGTATCAGCCGGCCATCGTAGTTCGCGCTCGAGCTGGGCGCAAAGCGATAAGCTGCGGGATTGGCGATCATCATCCCGTCATCCTTGCTGTGGCGCCCTTGGCCTTGAGCGCCGCCATCAGCATCGGCCCGACCGAAAAAGTCCCCGCCTTGGCCTTATCAGTCAGCGCCCGAAGGTAGCCGCCGGCGGAATTGATGTGCTGAGCACGTTGCAGGATACAGGCGATCACCATCGCCGCAGTCTCCTGACCCATCGCATGGCAGGCTTCCTCATACGCTGACGGCGAAACACCGAGATATCCCCGCACCTGGGCGGCGGTTATCATGAGATCGCGCCAGTTACTGATCCCGTCGACTGCATAGTCAGCAATTTCCGGGCAAGCTTTCAGCACCATCCCCAGCGGGTATGTTTTCGGCGCCTCTGCGGTCCTCGTCCTGGGCTCGGCCGTCGCCCCGCTTTTCTCTAAAGCAGGTTCAAATTCAAAAGTAGAGTCGGTATTTGAATCAGATTGCTGCCGCTCGTTTTGAGAGTCATTGCCGTTCGGATTCGTGGATTTCATATGAGTTTCCAGCAGTTTATCCACATCGTCATGCAATACGGCCAGATCGCCCACGATCGGCTCGAGCTCAATGATGGAGGCTCGGCGCGGAATTGCCTCCACGATGCCGCGGAAACGCTTCCACAGGCCTCCCCAGTCGCCCGGCACATCTTCGTCAACCGCCGCCTCGATCAGCTTGTGGATGTCACGGCGGTGCAAGGTAATCCGCTCCCGCATAAGCCTGAGCGCCCGGCTGTCGGCGCGAACACGCTCAGCCACCGCCTCGAACTCGTGAGCACGCGCCAGCAGGGGCGCCAGGGAGAAGCCAAACGCTTCCTGAATCTCCCCTCCCCTGCCCTTGCGGGCGTAGCGCTTACCGTTCGGGCTATCTCGACGGATGATCAGCCCGCAGTCAACAAGAGCCGCCAGGTGTCGCCTGGCCGTGGGTTCGGGCATTCCATGAGCTCTAAGGGACAGCTGTGCGTTCGAGGGAAACACGATGAGGCTGTTTTCCTCACTCAGTTCGCTGTCAGGATAGAATGATAGCAACGCATTCAGGACGGCCAGAGCGCGATCGCCGATGCCGACGATGCTCTTGCCCTCGCAGAGGTTGCGATAGACCTGCCATTTGTCGACGACCCTGCCCTTGGGGATCTCACGTGACTCGTTTTGCGCTGCCAGCATGGCAAGCGACATCGGCCGCCGCCCAAAGGGCGTCGTTGCAATACCCGTCTCCATTTGTTCCTTCGCCTTCAATTAGGCAAAAGAAATCCGTCCGCCGAACCGACGCTTAAAACTCTTGACACTGATTCGCGAAAATGTGATTCTCAGCTTGCTTATGGTTGAGAAGGGCTTCCGCGACGGTGACGTTCGGGGGCCTTTTTCTTTTGCGGTTTCAGTTCTCCTGTTTCGACTTTCTGAACGCTTCGTAGAGTTCGCCCAGATTGCTTGAAATCCACTCGCCGAAGGGCTTCGCCTCCTTTTCCGTGAGCACGAGCGAGAAATCCTTGGGACGTGATTTGGTGATGATGCTGACTGATTTGTCTCTAGGAGCCCAGCAGTTGGCAGCTACCGCCTTCACCTTCTTCGTCGAGGCTGTCTTGTTGGCCTTATTCGCGAGATTGAAGACCATCAGAAAGCGGTCGTTGGAACTGGCTTTCTTGAACTTGTCCTGCCCCAACAGATGTTCGAGGCCATCGACATTGCTGCTCTTGAGGAGGATGGATAGATCGTACCACCTGTCCCTACCAACTCCCCTCGCAGCTCCGATCTTGTAGATCACGGCTTCCGGGATGTTGGTGGTTACAGACTGCAGTTTGGACAAAACGGTCTTATTGATCGCCAGCGAAGACATGATCGTCGCGTTGTCAAACTGTTCGGCCAATTTCCTTGCGAACAGCGCCCGCTCAATGAATGAGAGATCGGCACGAGCAGTGTTTTCCTGCCCTTGAGCGATTACGTGTTCCTGATCGGAGAGCTGCCTGACTGCTGCATTCACCTTGATGCCGAGCGCTTTCGCGGCCTTGGCTCGACGATGCCCGAAAACGATCTGAAACCGACCTTCGGAACCTGATATCGGCCGTACCAAGATCGGGCTGTCCTGTCCCCTTTCCGCAATGGCCTGGATCAGTTCCTGTAGGCTTGAATCGTCATCGCCATCAAGACGGTCGACGACGAACGAGGCTTCCAACTGGTCGGGGTCCAGTTTGATGATCTGGGTGCCGGACAGTAGCTGCTTCTCGATTTCCTCGGCAGCTGCAACCTTGGCGGCCATCTCGTCGGCGGCGCGGCTCATCATCCCGAAAGCGCCACGGCGTCCGGGAGCCCCGGCGGATGTAGTCGGCTTGGAAGCCATCGCGTTTGCAACGTTAAGTTGGGAGTCGCTGTCCCTGTTCTGCTCATTAGACGCCTTGTTCCCGAATGAGTTTACGGGCGTAAACTCGTCATCGGCGCCCTCATTCAGCAGGCCTGCCATGATACCCTTCCTAGCCATCAGCTTGCCCTCCCCCAAGCTCTGTGGATCAACGACATCAGTTCCCCGTTCACGGAATGCAGGGATTCCACGGCACGATCATACGTTGACCGGGTGAGTTGACCCCTCTCGACCTCGTACAGGGTCTGCTTGGTGATGCCCGCGTCAGAGATTGCCGTGGATTTCACCATCTCGTTCTTGAGGACAAAACCTCCGAACAGCGACCGCATGAAATGAACCATCTGCGACTGCGGGATGTCGCCAGGTTCGTATCGGGTAACCAGATAGCGCATCCAGTCAAGGCTCATGTTTCCACCGCCGCGCTTGATGGGATCGAGTATCTCCCCAAGCATTAGCAGGAACTGACACATCGACATAACGTCCAGCATCTGCGGGTGGACCGTTACAAGTACCGCCGTCGCAGAGGATAGGGCGGTGAGGGTCAGGTAGCCAAGCTGGGGAGGGCAGTCCAGGACGACGACATCGAATTTGTCTCCGACATCGGAGAGAGCTGCATCGAGACGCGTGAAAAACAGCCGCCCCATGTCCCGGGTGCCTTTTTCGGCGAGGATCAGCGGAGTATCGTATTCAAATTCCTGAAGTTCGAGGTTTGCCGGAATAATATCGAGACCGGGAAAGTTGGTTTTCCGGATCAGCGCGCTAATTGGTTTCTTATGTTCATCGTATCGGATGGCTTCGTAGAGCGACGGGAATTGATCCAGTTCAGGCTGGATACCGTGCAATGCGGTCAGAGACGCCTGCGGATCGAGATCGATTGCAAGAACCCGATGGCCAGTCAACGCAAGATGCTGGGCAAGATGTGCAGTGGTGGTAGTCTTACCGCTGCCACCCTTGAAATTGACGACAGCTACGATCTGTAGGTGTTCACCATCCTTGCGGTGAGGAACATACATGCGAGAATCCGACCGCCCTTTCTGGTCGAGGTAATGACGCATTTCGAGCATCTGCTCGGCCGTATAGGAGCGGCGCCCGGTTGGTGTTACAGTCGGCTGTGGCCCTTTGCCGTTCAATGATAAGTTTTTGAGATAGCCAGCGCTGATTCCGAGGTAGGAGGCGACTTCGGACAACTGGAACTGCCGAAGCGTTTTCACCGCGTCTGGAGGAAAGTTGTCGAGACGATGCTTTTCAAGGCGGCTGGAAAGCGCCGCGCCCTGCTTCAGGATCAGCTGATCAAAATCCAAAAGAGGCTTATTGGCGTCGAATGCGATATTCATAAGCTGAAACCTGTAAGTGCGAATATTTATCCGCATTAGTCCATTTATCGCACTTAGGCCCGATTCTGTGGATCCTTGCAAGGACTTTAAAGTTAACGAAAGCTTAACGCATTGCTCTGCGGCGTCGTTTACGGCCGTAAACTCATTGGCAGCTACGCCGTCGATTCCCAGGAACGCACCGGGGTGTCCAGGAACGTGCCTACGGGTAGGCGTTTCACGACGATTACGGCCTTTGATGCGTTCGGAGCGCGCGCTTAAGCTACGCCACAGCACCGATGGTCAGCAGCAAGAACATGCCTGCCCTGCCGTGGTGTCGATCGGCTCCCGAAGTGGCCGGAAATGGGCATTCTTGGCTATGAAGTCGTCGATCGTCTCGATCAGGTGGTTAGCACGCCAGATGGTCGAGGCGCACCATCGCCGGCGTCGCTGGCGTCGAGATTGCGCAGGAACCTCGGTAAGGCAGGACGGGGCTCAATGTGACAGAACCGCGCGTAGCCGATTTGCCGCGATTTTGCCTGGATTAGAGGGCCTGAGAATGCGCTCTTGAGGGCGGAGATTCAAACACAGGGGATCAGGATACCCGATCCTTTGATAACGTCGCGCAATTCCCGACGGCGAAAGAGGTGGCAACTTGTGTCATCGGCCCGAAAAGACTACCTTACGGCTATCATGAGCAAGCATTTGGCATCTGTCTTGACGACTGTGAACGGGCCCTACAGCGTGCAGCTGGGCGACGCGACGCTGGCGCATTGCCTTGCAGATCTCGATTTGGCCAAACAGCACCCCGGCCATGTCAGCGCCTTTCTCGGTGAAGTTCCCCCCGCGTTGCAGGTCGAGTTCGCTGTGGTGCATCATATCCAGGTCCCCGACCTGAAAGCCTTCGCCGCTGCGTTCTCCGCCTGGTCCGGCGAGAGCTATCCGCTTGCTGCGTGATGGCCGAACAGGATAGCCGGCGCCCTTCCGAATGGCGGCGGCTTTTTCGCATCGCCGTCGATCTGATTGACCAGCTTCGAGAGAATGCCGGCGGCTATGACTTCGAATGGTCATTTGGCGGCGGCACGGCTATGATGATCCAGATCGGTCATCGTGAAAGCCATGACATCGATATTTTCCTCGATGACCCTCAACTGCTCGGCTTCATTGACCCGTCCAAAAGCCGCCTGCGTTTTGATCTGGTGCCATCGGATTATCAGGGTGATGGGCTTCGGTTTCAGAAATTCGCCTTCGAAGGCATTGGCGAAATCGACTTCATCGTTGCCGGAGCGCTAACGACGACGCCGTTCGAAACCCGTGTGGTGGAAGGCAGGACGGTGCGTCTTGAAACCATTCCGGAAATTATCGCCAAGAAGGTCTATTACCGGGGATCGGAAGCCAAGCCGCGTGACATTTTCGACATCGCTGCTGCTGCCCGGTCTCAATTAAGCGAGGTCGTCAACGCCCTGCGCACGCTCCCCGAACACGTCGCTCGCACCAGAGAGCGGATGGAAAAGCTCAACCCGGAATTCGTGGGCCGTGCCATTGCGCAACTCATGATCATGCCTGACTACGAAGCGTCGGCGGCCGACAGTCTGGTCGCAGCGATCGCTGTGCTCGACGAGGTGTTGTCATCACCTCAAAGAACCTGACCGCCTCACCCTAGGGATCGACCGGGGAAGGGGAGGGCTTTTCAAAGCCCGGACGCCTTGGTGAGATTGACCCGGAAGCGGTCGCGACGCCGCTGGTACTTGCGTGTCATCTCCGCCGAGGCGTGGCCAAGCTGCTTCTGCACATAGCGTTCATCAACCTCCGCGGAGGAAGCGAGGCCTGCGCGCAGCGAATGGCCAGAAAATTTTTGGCCGCGCTCCCCCTCCGACAAGTCGCCGCGCACGCCGGCGGCCAAGGCTGCGCGCTTGACCAGCCGCGCCACCTCCTGATCGTTGAGCCGCTCGGTGCCCACCGCTTTGCCTTGCCCTGTGACGCGGCGGAAGAGTGGGCCATGCGCGATGCGGGCCAGTTTCAGCCAGGTCTGCAGGGCAACGACCGGGCACGTGCTGTCCGCTGTGCCACGGCCGATCTCCACCTCGCGCCAGCCGGTCTTGCCGCGCAACGTAACCAGCACGCCCTTGTCCGGGAAAAATTCAATCCAGCCGCGGCCGTCCTCGGTTTGATCGCGCGCAACATCAAGGCCGACGATCTCGGAGCGGCGCAAGCCGCCGGCGAAGCCCAAAAGCAGCATGGCGCGGTCACGCAGACCGCGCAGCGTGCCGCGGTCGAGCGTCTCCAGCATGGCGACAAGATCGTCGCGCAGGATGGCTTCCTTTTGACGGGGAGGGGAGGCGTGTTTGTTGCGGATGCCGGCGAGCACGGTGGCGATATGCCGGTCCTTCCGGTCGAGCGGTTGACCGCGTTGCGTATAGTTCCAGGTCAGGGACGACAGGCGGCGCTCAATAGTCGACACAGACTTTTTGTCCCTTGCCGATCCCGAGGCCTGGGCCGTGATGTAGAGGCCGACAACTTGGGGATCTGGCGGCAGCGGATCAAACGACTGGCGCCGGCACCAGGCGCAAAAATGCTTCCAGTCGGCCGCATAGGCGCGACGGGTATTTGCCGAACTTGCCGCCTCGACATAATCGCGCGCACGGTCGGCCAGCTTTTCGAGATGCGAAGGCAGTGATGCTTGTCGCGAATCAAGGACCTGCGGGGGAGGGGAGGGAGGTTGATCCGAGCGCCCCATCTCCATGACGACGTCGACAATGTCCGGCAGGTCATCGGCGGCGATCGCGTCGAGCGGCGTCATGATATTACGGGCACTGCTCATTGGGGGCTCTCGTTCCTTGGAATGTCGCAGTGGTGCGATTCGAAGAGCACAACGTGCGACCCAACCGCCGAATTGTCCACCGCGAGACACCTGACGATAGCCCCGCGTTTTACTTCCCGCGACGCACGACAATGGGCTGGGCACGCTTCTCGCGGCGCCGGGCGGGCACGTATGGACGAGCGGCGATTGCTTCCAGGGCTCGCCTCCCTTGCCGTTCATTGCCTTTGCGTTCAACATTCTCTATGTTTCGTTCAACAGGAGAATCCAGGATGAGCATACGTAGCGCAACGGCAGCCGAAAGCGAGGAGCGGATCGCCCACACCCGGAACCGTCTGGTGCTTGAGCAGGCGAGGGCGGTCGGCCTTCTTGGCGCGGCCAAGAACACACGCCTTTCCGGCAGGGTGCCGGCGGAATTGATCGAGGCGGCAAAGAAGCGCGCTCATGTCACCTCCGATACTGAGCTGCTTGAGCTCGCCTTGTCGCGGCTAGCCCTCGAGGATGATTTTGGCATCCGGCTCGTCGGCCGCAAGGGCAGCATCCCGGCGGACATCGATCTTGGCGTTTGATCTCGGGAGCGCGTTGCGTTCTCTCAAACCACAGCGGCGTGCCGGCGGGCTGGAACGGCGGCCGGATTCCGCACTGTCCTGGGCAGGGGACCAGCAGCCTGTCGGCGGCGCGCTGCTATTGGACGCCAGCGTTTATCTGGATGTCCTGCAGGGACGCACGCCCGAAGTGGTTGATGACCTTCTCAGCTATCGGCTTTGCCACCACTCGGCCGTCTGCCTTGCCGAGCTCAGCCACCTCTTCGGCAGGCTCGACCCGGTGCATCCCACGACGAAGTCGGTCCTGAAAGTGGTAGCGGAAACGATCGAGGATATTCCAGCACACCGGCTGCATGCTCCCGACGCCACCGCCTGGGGACGGGCTGGCATGCTTGCCGGTCTGCTGTTCCGGCTCAGCCATCTGCCGAAAGGGGAGGGACACGAACGCCGCTTCCTCAACGATGCGCTGATCTTTCACCAGGCCGGTCTGCTGGGAGCCACGGTTCTGACCGGGAACATCCGGGATTTCGATCCCCTCAATCAGCTTGTCCCGTCGGTGCGTGTAATTTTCTACCGGCCGGCTGCAGGCTTGCCCTCGCAAGGTTGAAAGCATTGCTGGGAGATAGGCGCGTGCACATCGGCGCCGTGGGGGAGGGGAGTGACGCAGCGAACAATGAAAGGGTGAACGGTTGCGAAAAAGCCAAAAATGCGCTATACGCTGCCTTGAGATGGACAACGCTGTGATCGTTCCATCTTGGTCGGGTCCAAGGCTGTTGGCAGCCGACAACCCCGAGCGCCAGGCAAGATAATATGTCGGCGGGATGGCGACAGTCGGCAGCTTTCGTGCCGCGACATGTATCTCATTTCCGGTGAAAAATCAGGGCGGCTGAGGCATTTTGCGGCCGCTTTTCAAAACGACCGATAATGCAACATTATCATTCGTGTTAAATACGCGACAGGTGCGGCGGTTGTCAGGCAAATCAATTGCCAGAAGCGCCGCCATGATTCATCGTGTTTGCGATGATTCTGCGTCCCAAACCCTCTCCGCGCCACTACGCCACGCTTGGCGGTGCCCCTTCGAACGACGCGCCGATGGCAACGGTGCCGGCCTGGCTGCGCCGCGCCATCCCGGATGCGCAAAGCCTTGCGAGCAAAGACGTTGAGGACGTCGCGCTCACAGCGGGCGCTGCCATCGGCGCGCTTGACGCGGTGGTTCGCCGCCAAAGGCGGTGGGCCGGTGCCTGGGCGGCAGCGCCTGGCGCTAACGGCTGCCGCGGTAACGCCGAGGCAGGCCGGCCCCGTCGAGGATGAAGCGGCATTGCGCGATGCCGTGCTGCTCACGCGGCCGGGCGACAATGTCGGGCCCGCCGGTCTTTTGCTCCTCGCCTGGCGCCGGGTGGCCGCCCAGCCCGCAGAGGAGCTGCTGGAGGAGAAAAGCCTTGCCGCGGTGCTGGCCGAATGCGCCAACTACTTTCGGGCCGCCGGATATGACGGCGTGCTCTAAGACCTCATTCTGCGGCGTTGGACTGAGGTCATAAATCATATTTGCCAAGGTCACGTAGTCCGCAACAGGAAGGCCCGTTTTCCCGACACACCACATCCGCCACAGCGGGAAAACCGGCACACTCAAACACTAAGGCTTCTTGACGAAGGAGCGACTTTACTGCAAACATTACGTCACGTTGTATTGATGACAAGGGTGCGTGAGTACCGTTTGAATTTCTCTAGCAGACCATCGATGCGCTTCTCGCAGTCGCGCACGAACCGGCGCCACCGCGTCATCCAGCCGGAGCTTCGCTCGACGACCGGGCCGCGGGGCAAGACTTCGAGGAGCTTGTGGTTAGCGGATCGGCCGATGATCTCGACCACAAAATCAAGGTAGGGCCTTCTCCATCAGCTTGAGCGGATCGTGGGCGCCGTCGGCGAACAGGTCTTTCACCAGAGCCAGCGCTTGCGGATGCCATCCAGAATCGACTGAGCCCCGACACTGTCGGAGATATCGGCAGGGGTGAGGTTGACCATTACCAGCCGCCCATAACGGATCGACGGCGATGTGGCGGTTGCGGCCGACAATCTTCTTGCCGGCGTCGTACCCTCTTGTTGCCGCTTCCGGAGCCTTGATCGATTGGCTATCGATAACGCCCGCCGTGGGACTGGCCTTGCGCCCGGGTCGCTCGCGGTCCAGCATCAGGGCCCATGTCCTGGACGGTCTGTAAAAAAAACCGCCGCGCCAACTCGCGGAACCAGCCGTAGACCGTCTGCCAGGCACGCCGAAAAGGATCGGCAGCATCCGCCAGCCGCGAACCCGAGCCCACAAGGTAGCGAACCGCGTTGATCACCTCACGGAAATCAACCTCGCCCGGACGACTGCGACGCCCTCCTTTGGGCACCATCGGACCGCGCTGCTCCCACTCCTGATCCGTCAGATCGGACGAGTAGACTTTGGTCTTCTTGCCGATCTTGGCCATCCAGGCAGCCCGATTCCCTTGTGAGTTATTGCTTCCCTTTGAGAAAGCGATCAAGCACATTCGACGTAACCTTCGAGGTATAAAAGTCGTCTCCTTCAAGTCCTAGGACCCAGTCAGTTGTCGCGGCTG